>NZ_JBFAYB010000025.1:0-84686 GCF_040681075.1 Streptomyces sp. NPDC051907
GGCCGGGCCCCCGGCCTCCCCGCCCGCGCGCCCCAGTCTCCACGGGCCAGGAAATCCTACTTGGGGGGGGCGGCGCGGCCGCCCCGCCCCCCCCCCCCCCCCCGCCCGCGCCTGTCACCGCACGGGAGTGAAGTCCCGCGCCCCGATGAACTCAGGACGCGGCACGGGCGCCGCGAAGGGCTGCACCGCGGTGTTCTCCACGCTGTTGAAGACGATGAAGACATTGCTGCGCGGATACGGGGTGATGTTGTCCCCGGAGCCGTGCATGCAGTTGCAGTCGAACCAGGTCGCCGAACCGGCCTTGCCGGTGAACAGCTTGATGCCGTGCCGGTCGGCGTACTGCGTCAGGGCGGCGTCCGAGGGCGTGCCGGCGTCCTGCATCTGCAGCGACTTCTTGTAGTTGTCCTTCGGCGTCTCGCCCGCGCACCCGAGGAACGTCTTGTGCGAGCCGGGCATGATCATCAGCCCGCCGTTGACGTCGAGGTTCTCGGTCAGCGCGATCGAGACCGAGACGGTGCGCATGTTCGGCAGCCCGTCCTCGGCGTGCCAGGTCTCGAAGTCCGAGTGCCAGTAGAAGCCCGACGCGCCGAAGCCCGGCTTCACATTGACACGGGACTGGTGGACGTACACGTCCGAGCCGAGGATCTGCCGCGCCCGGCCCACCACCCGCTCGTCGCGCACCAGCTGCGCGAAGATCTCGCTCAGCTTGTGCACCTCGAAGACCGAGCGCACGTCCCTCGACGTCGGCTCGATGATCGAGCGCTCGTCGGCCCGCACGGCGGGGTCGGCGATCAGCCGCTCCAGCTCGCCCCGGTAGAGCGCGACCTCGTCCTCGGTGATCAGCTCCTCGACGGCGAGGAAGCCGTCGCGCTCGAAGCTCATCAGGTCGGACGGCTCTGCCGGACCGGGAGCGCCCGGCGAGGACCAGACGACCGGGTCCCGGCGCGGGGTCGTCACCTCGGTCGCGCCACGGGTCGGATAGTGGTCGGTGCGTACGACGGCGGTGGTCATGATCAGCCCTCCTCGGTCAGCAGTGGATAGACGCCGTTCTCGTCGTGGTCCTCCCGTCCGGTGACGGGCGGATTGAAGACGCAGATGCAGCGGAAGTCGGTCTTGGGGCGCATGGTGTGGCGCTCGTGGCCGTCCAGCAGGTACATCGTGCCGGGCTCGATCCAGTGGGTCTCGCCGGTCTCGTCGTCGGTGAGCTCGGCCTCGCCCTCCACGCACAGGACGGCCTCGATGTGGTTGGCGTACCACATCGACGTCTCCGTGCCCGCGTAGAGCACGGTCTCGTGGAGGGAGAAGCCGACCTTCTCCTTGGCGAGCACGATGCGCTTGCTCTCCCAGGTGCCGGACGCGGCCTTCACATGGCGCTCGGTGTTCTCGATGTCCTTGAACGATCGGACGATCACGGTGGGGTGCTGCCTTTCTGCTTCGGGTGTCAGGCGGTCTCGCGCACGGACCGGGCCAGGATGCGCAGGCCCTCGTCCAGCTCCTCGGGCGTGATGGTGAGCGCGGGCAGGAGCTTGACCACCTCGCTGTCCGGGCCGGAGGTCTCCAGGAGCAGCCCCAGCTCGAAGGCGCGGCGGCAGACGGCCGTTGCGCGGGCCTTGTCCTCGAACTCCATGCCCCACACCAGGCCGCGGCCGCGGAAGCTCACGCCGACGCCGTCCAGCTCGTCGACGATCGCGAGCATCGCGCGCTCGATCTGCTCGCCGCGGGCGACGGTCTGCTTCTCCATCTGGCCGTCGGTCCAGTACGTGTTGAGCGCGGCGGTCGCGGTGACGAACGCGGGGTTGTTGCCGCGGAAGGTGCCGTTGTGCTCGCCCGGCTGCCACACGTCCAGCTCCGGCTTGAACAGGCAGAGCGACATGGGCAGTCCGTAGCCGCTGATGGACTTCGACAGCAGGACGATGTCCGGCGTGATCCCGGCCTCCTCGAAGGAGAAGAAGGCGCCGGTGCGGCCGCAGCCCATCTGGATGTCGTCGACGATCAGCAGCATGTCGTGGCGGCGGCAGAGCTGCTCGAGCTCGCGCAGCCACTCGGCGCGGGCGACGTTGACGCCGCCCTCGCCCTGGACGGTCTCGATGATGACCGCGGCGGGCTTGTCCAGGCCCGAGCCGCTGTCCTCGAGCATCCGCTCGAACATCAGGAAGTCGGGGACCTGGCCGTCGAAGTAGTTGTCGAACGGCATCGCGGCGGTGTGCGACAGCGGGACTCCGGCGCCGCCCCGCTTGAAGGAGTTGCCGGTGACGGCGAGCGCGCCGAGCGACATCCCGTGGAAGCCGTTGGTGAACGAGACGATCGTCTCGCGGCCCTTGATCTTGCGGGCCAGCTTGAGCGCGGACTCGACCGCGTTGGTGCCCGTCGGGCCGGGGAACATGACCTTGTACGGCAGATCGCGCGGGCGCAGGATCACGTTCTCGAACGTCTCCAGGAAGGCGCGCTTGGCCGTGGTGGCCATGTCCATGCCCTGGACGATGCCGTCGCGCTCGATGTAGTCGATCAGGGCGCGTTTGAGGACCGGGTTGTTGTGCCCGTAGTTGAGCGAGGCGGCGCCGACGAAGAGGTCGAGGTAGGAGTGGCCGTCCTCGTCGTGGAGATAGCTGCCCTGCGCACGGTCGAACACGGCGGGCCAGCTGCGGCAGTAGCTGCGAACCTCCGACTCAAGGGTCTCGAAGACGCTCAGGGCGGGCGGGGTGATGGTCATAGCTCTGTCTCCAGGGGTGTGGGGGTCAGGCGGAGAGGGGGCCGATGCGGTACAGCACCTCTGGCTGGTGCGTCGCCGCGTCCTGCTGGGGGAACAGGGCGGCGTCGAAGAGGACTTCGCGCTCCAGGGGTGCGCTGTGGCGCTCGGCGTACGAGGTGAAGAGGCGGTCGGAGGCGGTGTTGTCCGGCGTGATCGTGGTCTCGATCTCGCGGATGCCGCGCGCGCCGACCGTCCTCGCGGTCAAGGCGTCCAGCAGCACGCCGGCCAGCCCCCGGCCGCGGTGCTCCCGGTCGACGGCGACCTGCCAGACGACGAGGGCCTCGGGGCGGTCGGGGCGGACATAGCCCGTCACGAAGGCGATGGGGGCGCCGTCGGCGCCGCGCGCCACCACCGAGGTGGCGGCGAAGTCGCGACACCACAGCAGATAGCTGTACGAGGAGTTGAGGTCCAACACCTCGGAGTCGCGGGCAATGCGCCAGATCGCGGCTCCGTCCTCCACTCGTGGGCTGTCGATCTGCGTGAATTCGCTAGGGGCACGTACAAGGTCTTCTTGTGCGGCGGTCATGTCGAGGAAATTTACCCAGCAAATTCAGAAAATGCATCGAGGGAAGGGGTTGGGTGGAGAGAGGCTTTGTGTTATCGCGCGGGCATGTGCGCTAGGCAGTCTCGGGGGTGAAGTGTGGTGATTTGTACCGGAAATAAGGGACGAAACGGTCTGCCTGTGGAGTAGGTCACACGTCCGTAACCGATCCGAGATACGCCCGAATTATGCGGTTCGATCCTTGTTGAAATCTTGGCGTTTAGGTCCGCGGAGACGGGGCAGACGAATAGGGGAAGCTGCCTCTATTAGAAATGCGTATTGGTTTTTGAATTCACGCGGACTTTACCCGCGCGGAAATCCTGGTTCAGCGGGCCGCTCAGGCCCCTCCGCTTGAGGAGCGCGGCCCGGGGCGGAGCCCCGGAACCCGGCCTCGCCGGCGTTTGAGGCGCGGGCTCCGGGGCAGCGGCCTGGGAGAGACCCCTCAGGCCCCTCAGCCCCACGCCTTCGCCACCGCCCGCCGAGCCGCCTCCATGTCCGCCGCCCCCGCGCTGCCCGCCCCCGAGACTCGCCCCGACACCGTCCCCACCGCCGCCCCCAGAGCCGCCAGCGACGACTCGACCGCCTCGCGCGTCGCGTCGGCGCCGTAGTGGTTGACCCGGATCATCTCCTTCGCCAGCGCCCCGCCGCCCGCGATCAGCGGCGCCGACGGATCCGCCGCGAGCGCGTGCGCGACCACCTCGCAGGCGTCGACCCCGGCCGGCGTGCGCAGCGTCGTCGCCACCGGCGCCGCGTCCCGCGCGTCGTGGACGTACGGCTCCAGACCGCAGCCCAGCGCCGCCGCGCCCGCCCGCGTGGCCGCGGCCGCCGAGGCGTGCCGGGCCGTCACCGCCTCCAGCCCCTCGGCCTCGATGCGCGCCAGGCACGCCTCCAGGGCCAGCATCTCCAGCTGCGCCGGAGCGTGCGGCAGCGCCTTGCGCCCGCCGTCGATCCAGCGCTCCTTCCAGTCGAGCAGGGAGAGGTACGAACGCCTGGGCGCGGCCGGGTTGGCCGCGATCCGCTCCCAGGCGCGCCCGCTCACCGACACCGCCGACACCCCGGCCGGCCCGCCCATCGCCTTCTGCGCGCCGATCACGCACAGGTCGACGCCCCACGCGTCCGGGAGCAGCGGCTCGGCGCCCACCGAGGCCACCGCGTCCAGCATGAACAGCGCGCCGTGCGCCCGTACGACCTCGCCGATCTCGGCGACCGGGTTGGTGTTGCCGGTCGCCGCCTCCGCGTGCACGAGGGAGACGAAGTCGATCTCCGGGTGCGCGGCCAGCGCCCGTTCGACCTGCTCCGCGCTCACCGCGGCGTGGAACGGGACGTCGAGGTCCACGACCGCGGCCCCGCAGTCGCGCAGCCAGTTCCCGAAGGTCTGCCCGTACGGCCCGGTGACCACGTTCAGCGCGGTCGAACCGGGCCTCGCGCCGCCCCGGATACAGCCCTCCAGGGGCAGCAGCGCCTCGCCCTGCATGATCACCACGTCCTGCTCGGTGTCCAGCAGGGCGGCGACCCGCCCCTCGACGGCCGCGAAGTGCGCGGCGGTCAGCGGGGGCAGGTCGAGGAGGGGGTGCGTCACGGCGAGGCTCTCTTCACAACGGTGCTTTCGGGGGTCCGAGCCGAGCGTACCCAGGGGCTCGTACAGTGCTGGGCATGAGCGATCACGTGGTGCTGCATGTGAAGGGGCGGGTGCTCGTCGGTCCCGACGAGGTCAGGGACGAGCTGTGGGCGGTGGACGGCCGGATCACGTTCGAGCGGCCGCGCTCGGAGGCGGTCGCGGTGAGCGGCTGGGTGCTGCCGGGGCTGGTCGACGCGCACTGCCATGTCGGGCTCGACCACCATGGCGCCGTCGACGAGGCGACCAGCGAGAAGCAGGCGCTGACCGACCGGGACGCGGGCACGCTGCTGATCCGGGACGCCGGATCTCCCGCGGACACCCGCTGGGTCGACGACCGCACGGACCTCCCGAAGATCATCAGGGCCGGCCGTCATATCGCGCGCACCCGCCGCTACATCCGCAACTTCGCCCATGAGATCGAGCCCGGCGACCTCGTCGCCTATGTGGCGCAAGAGGCGCGGCGCGGCGACGGCTGGGTCAAGCTCGTCGGCGACTGGATCGACCGGGAGGCCGGGGACCTGACCGCCTGCTGGCCGCGCGGCGAGGTCGAGGCGGCGATCGCCGAGGCGCACCGGCTCGGCGCGCGCGTGACCGCGCACTGCTTCGCCGAGGCCGCGCTGCGGGACCTGGTCGAGGCGGGCATCGACTGCATCGAGCACGCGACCGGCCTGACCGACGACACGATCCCGCTCTTCGCGGAGCGCGGCGTGGCGATCGTGCCGACGCTGGTCAACATCGCCACGTTCCCGGACCTCGCGGCGGGCGGCGAGGCCAAGTTCCCCGACTGGTCGGCCCATATGCGCCGGCTGTACGAGCGCCGGTACGACACGATCCGCTCGGCGTACGACGCCGGGATCCCGGTCTACGTCGGCACGGACGCGGGCGGCTCGCTCGCCCACGGTCTGGTGGCGGCCGAGGTGGCCGAGCTGGTGAAGGCGGGCATCCCGCCGCTCCAGGCGCTGTCGGCGACGACCTGGGGGGCGCGGAAGTGGCTGGGCCGCCCGGCGCTGGAGGAGGGCGCTCCGGCGGATCTGGTGGTGTACGACGAGGACCCGCGGGCGGACGTCAGGGTGCTGGCCGCGCCGCGACGGGTGATCCTGAACGGGCGCGTGATCGGCTGAGGGGCGCCGGGCGCGCGGCGCCGGGTCGCGGCGCCTCGCCGGGAGCGGGACGCGCGGCCGGCTGGGAAGTCGGCCGGGCCGTCGCCGTGTTGACCGAGCGTGACGCGCGCCCCGCGCAGATCGTTGAAGCACTTCACGCACGATCCCGCCGGTAGGACGCCGGTAGGACCGGCGCACGACCTGTACGCCGCTGAGGGGGCCGCTTCCAGGAACACCCGTGCGTCGACAATCGAATGCGAGCGCGGAAACCTCACTTTGGGGTGAACTCACGCCAGGTATCTGTCGGTTCACTCTCAGTGCGTAAAGATTCCGGTGTCCCAGTCGCCGCCGCCCACGAGTCCCCGTGGGGCGGAGGGGCGACGCCATGTCTCAGTGGGGGTTCCACCACCGTGAACAGCAACGCCTTCCGCATGCCCGCACACGCCCACGTCCGCGCCCGCACCCGCCGCTGCACGGCGGCCCTGGCCGCGGCAGCGCTGGCCGCAGGACCCGCGGCGTTCGCCGCCCCGGCGCACGCCGCGGGGGGCGGCGGCAAGGGCACGGCGGACGCGGTCGTGCTCCGCACCGGGCTCGACGTCTCCCTGCTCAACAAGACCGTCAACGTCCCGCTCAAGGTTTCGCTCAACGAGGTGCGCGCCCCCGCGAGCGCCGAGAAGACCGCGTTGACCGTGCGGGTGGACGGAGTCGATAAGGGCAAGCCCGTGCAGGTGCTGCGCGCGGACGCGGCGAGCGCGAAGGCGACCGCCGACCGGAAGGGGGCCGAGGCGCACTCCAGCCTCGCGCGCGCCGAGGTCCATGTGCCCGGGCTGCCGCTGCTCTCGCTGGTCGAGGTCGAGAAGGCGACCTCGAAGGCGGTCTGCGAGGCGGGGCGGCAGCCGGTGGCCGAGTCGAATCTGCTCGGTCAGGTCACGGCGCTCGGCAAGAAGGTGACGCTCTCGACCGGCGGGGTCACGCGCGTGGAGGCGCCCGGCGTCGGCGAGGTCACGCTCGACCTGTCCAAGACGCACACCACCTCCCGTACGGCCGCGGCGACCGCGCTGGAGCTGAAGGTCTCGCTGAACCCCCTCAAGCTGAACGTCGCCGAGGTCACGGGCACGGTCACCCTCGTCGCGGCCTCCTGCGAGTCGCCCGAGGCCCCCGACGCGGCCGATCCGTCCGCCGATCCGTCCGCGGAGCCGAGCCCGGGCGTCCAGGCCCAGTCGGCCGCGGAGCCGGGCGACTCCCGCCTCGCGGAGACGGGCGGCGACTCGACGTCGCCCTACCTCGCGGGCGGCGCGGTGCTGCTGCTGGCCGCCGGAGGCACCGCCCTCCTGCTGGCCCGCGTCAGGGCCCGCCGCTGAAGCCAGGCCCGGGGGAGGGGGACGAAGGGGAGAAGGGGGAGCGAGGCGGGTCCGCCTCGCTCCCCCCAGCCCGTGCCCGCTACGCCCCAACCATCGTCAGCGACTGGTCCAGCGCCTGAAGGAAGCGGTTGGTCGTCGCCCTGTCGCGGACCGCGAGGCGCAGCCAGTCCGGGCCCAGGCCCGGGAAGGTGTCGCCCCGGCGGGCCGCGAAGCCCAGGCCGCGCAGGCGCTCGCGGACCTCGGCGCCGCGGCGGACGCGGATGAGCACGAACGGGCCCTGTGCCGACGGCACGGCCGTGACCTCGTCGAACTCCGCCAGGCCCGCCAGCAGATGAGCCCGCTCCGCGGCGACGGCGAGCGCCGCCTGCTCCGCCTCCTTCAGCGCCGCCGGCTCCATGCACGCCTGCGCCGCGGCCAGCGCCGGCGTCGAGACCGGCCACAGCGGCTGGGCCCGCTCGAGCGCCGCGATCGTCTCCGGGGCCGCGAGCGCATAGCCGATCCGCAGCCCCGCGAGGCCCCAGGTCTTCGTCAGGCTGCGCAGCACCACGAGCCCCGGCACGTCCGTGCGCCCCGCCAGCGCCTCCGTCTCCCCGGGCACCGCGTCCATGAACGCCTCGTCGACCACCAGCGTCCGCCCCGGCCGGGCGAGCCGGGCGATGTCCTCGGCCGGGTGCAGCACGGACGTCGGGTTGGTCGGATTGCCGACCACCACCAGATCCGCCGCGTCCGGGACCGCCGAGGGATCCAGCCGGAACCCGTCCGACTCCCGCAGCAGCAGCCGCGCCACCTCGTGCCCCGCGTCCCGCAGCGCCGCCTCGGGCTCGGTGAACTGCGGGTGCACGACCAGGGGGTGACGTACCGTCAGACCCCGCGCCAGCAGGACGAACGCCTCCGCCGCCCCGGACGTCAGCAGCACCCGCTCCACCGGCAGCCCATGCCGCTGGGCGACCGCCTCGCGCGCCGCCCGGCCGTCCGGATAGGCGGCCAGCGCCGTCAGCGAGCCGGCGATGCGCTCGCGCAGCCAGTCCGGGGGAGTGTCGGCGCGGACGTTGACCGCGAGGTCGGTGAGCGCCGCGTCCCGTACCTCCGCGTCACCGTGGTGCCGCAGGTCGTGTGCGTCAGTGTGCGTGTACATGGCTGCCGTCGAGGGGTCGGTGGGTACGGATGTCTTCGCCGTCGGGGCGCTCGCCCGCGAGGGCCTCGTGGTAGCGCTCCATGACCAGGTCCAGCAGCTCCTCCGCGGGTCCGATCACCTCGGCCTGCACCACCTCGGCCTCGGGGTGCGCCGCCGCCCAGCCCTGTGCCTGCTGGCGTACGCGCTCCACCAGCGCGTCCGCGAACAGCAGGTAGGGCAGCACGACGATCCGGCGGGCCCCCAGCCGTACGCACCGGTCGAGCCCGCTCGGCACATCGGGCGCCGCGAGCGACGCGAACGCCGTCTCGACCCCCGCGTACCCCCGCCCCTCCCACAGCAGCCGCGCCGCCCTGGCCGCCTCGGCGTTGGCGTCCGCGTCGCCGCCGCGGCCCACCAGCAGCACGGTCACCTCGGCGCGGTCCCCGGGTCTGCGGGACGCGGCGCCGAGGGCCTCGTCGAGCCGCCGTGCCAGCACGCTCAGCAGCGCCGGGTGCGGCCCGAGCGGACGGCCGCAGGCGTACGAGAGCTCCGGGCGCCGCTCCACCTCGCGGGTCAGCGCCGCCGGGACGGCGCTCTCGGCCCGCTGCGAGGGCGCCAGCGTCAGCGGCACCGCGGCGAAGCGCTCCACGCCCCGCTCCACGAGCTCCGCGACGGCGTCCCCGAGCGACGCCGACGACGGCGCCGACGCCGAAGGCGAGAGCGACTGCGATGGCGATGGTGGGGACGGCGAACGCGGTGGTGGGTCGACATAGCCGCCCACGACCGGGAGTCCGGGGTGGCGGCGCCCCACCTCCCGTACGAAGTCCCAGAAGCCGTCGGCCCCGGCGCCGTCGCGGCCGCCGTGCTCGGCGATCAGCAGTGCGGGAGGAGAAGTCACGCGTACTCCTAGATGTGGGGGGTGGCGCAGCGAGACGTCCGGCGGGGATGCGGCGGCCGCGCTGCCGACCGCCACGACCGTCATCATGTCCACCGTCGCCGGATCCACTCCGCCGCGGCCGCTCGGCCGGGCCGATTCCCTCGGGCGAGCCGGCGGCGCTGCCGGCCGGCCTCTGCGCACGAGTGCGCAGGTCGCCATCGCGGGCCGGCCCTCGGGGGCCGACTTCCGCTTGGGGACGAGGAGTTCGCCGCCGCCCGCGAGCGCGGCGGCCTCCGCGACGGACGGCGTGCCGTGCGCGGCGAGCGGGGCGCCGGACGGATTCGGCACCCGGACGCGGGCCAGCCGCTCGGCCGGGTACGTCGCCAAGGGGACGCCGAGCCGCTCGGCCGCCCCGGCGATCCCGGGCTCGTGCGCCTTCCCCTCGACGGTGGCCAGCTCCACGACCCGGCCGGCGTCCGGCCCCGCCTCCCGCAGAACGGACTCGACGAGCCCGAGCACCTCGTCGAGGCCGACGCCCGTCGAGGCGCCGACGCCCACGACGAGCAGCGCGCGGCCGGGCACGGGGTCGGGCGTGTCGTACGGCTGGTCGTACGGCACGGGGTCTGGCTTGTCGTACGGCTGGTCGCAGGGCACAGCGCTCATGACGGCGGCTCCTCTCGGGGCAATCGGGTGACGGACAGGATGTGAGTGTGCGAAGAGGCGGGTCAATCCGCTAGCAAGGGCCCATGGCGGTGCTCGTCGCGCTCGGCGCGTTCGCAATGACGCTGTTCGGCGGGTGGATGGCGCAGCGCGTCACCGACCGCCGGCATCTCGTGCTGGGCCTCGCGGGCGGCCTGATGCTCGGCGTGGTCGGCCTCGAGCTGCTGCCCGAGGCCCTGGAGGCGGCGGGCCAGGAGGTGTTCGGGGTGCCGCAGGCCCTGCTGCTCTTCGTCGGCGGCTTCCTCGTGGCGCACCTGGTGGAGCGGCTGCTGGCCGTTCGCCAGGCGGCCCACGGAGCGCACGGGCCGGGCGAGCGCGCGCCCCAGGTAGGGCTGACGGCGGCCGCGGCGATGGTCGGCCACAGCCTGATGGACGGCGTCGCGCTCGGCGCGGCCTTCCAGGTGGGCGGCGGAATGGGCGCGACCGTGGCGCTCGCGGTGATCACCCACGACTTCGCCGACGGGTTCAACACGTACACGATCGCCAGCCTGTACGGGAACACCCGCAAGAAGGCGGTCGCGATGCTCGTCGCCGCCGCGTTCGCACCGGTCGTCGGCGCCGCGTCGACGCTCTTCTTCACGATGCCGCAGGAATTCCTCGGCAGCTACCTCGGCTTCTTCGGCGGCGCCCTGCTCTATCTCGCGGCGGCGGAGATCCTCCCCGAGGCCCACCACGACCACCCGGCCCGCTCCACCCTGCTGTGCACGGTCGGGGGAGTCGCCTTCATCTGGCTGGTCGTCGGGCTCGCCGAATGAGGTCACGCCGCTCTCACCCCCGGCTGTCCCGGCACCGCTCGACGAACCGCCGCGCCGTGGCGGGCGCCGCGGCCCAGTGCGTGTGCACATAGCTCGCGTGCACGCCCTGCTGCACGAAGCCCTCCAGACGCCGCTCCGGCTGCCGCAGCCCCCACGCGGCCACGTCGCCCGCGCCCGGCTCGATCACCGTGCGGTGGAACTCGTGCCCGCGCATCCGCGTCCCGGCCGCGGCCAGCGGACTGTCGCTCACCGCGACCGCGTCCCGGTAGCCCAGCGTCAGCCGCTGCGACATCCGCGCCTCGGCGTCCAGCACCCCGCACATCGGCGCCCCGTCCAGCGAGCGCGCGAGATACAGCAGCCCCGCGCACTCCGCGGCGATCGGGGCGCCCGAGTGCGCCAGCTCGGCGACGGCCTTGCGCAGGGCCGCGTTGGCGGACAGCTCGGCGCCGTACACCTCGGGGAAGCCGCCGCCGATGACCAGCCCGCTCGTCCCGTCGGGCAGGCTCTCGTCGCGCAGCGGGTCGAAGGCGACGACCTGCGCCCCGGCGGCCGCCAGCAGCTCGGTGTGCTCGGCGTACGAGAAGGTGAACGCGGCCCCGCCGGCGACGGCCACGACGGGCCGGTCCACGCTCTGAGGCGCCTGAGCGGCCGGGTCCGGGGCGGCGCCCGAGGGGTCCCAGGCCTCCCCGGCGATCTCCGGTGCGCTGCGCGCCAGGGCCAGCAGCGCCTCCAGGTCGCACCCGGCCCGCACCTGCTCCGCCTGCGCCCGCACCGCCGCCACCGCCTCGGCCTGCCGCTCCGCGACCGGCACCAGCCCCAGATGCCGCGACGGCGTGGCCACCGCCGGCGCCCGGCGCAGCACCCCGAGGACCGGGACCCCCGAGCCCCCGAGCGCCTCCCGCAGCAGATGCTCGTGCCGGTCGGTGGCGACCTTGTTGAGGATGACCCCGCCGATCCGCACCTCGGGATCCCACGAGGCGAAGCCGTGCACCAGCGCGGCCACCGACCGGGACTGCGACGACGCGTCCACGACCAGCACCACGGGGGCCTTGAGCAGTTTGGCGACCTGGGCCGTGGACGCCAGCTCGCCCTGGTCGGCGGCCCCGTCGTACAGGCCCATCACGCCCTCGACGACGGCCAGCTCGCAGCCGCGCGACCCGTGCGCGAAGAGCGGCGCGATCAGATCCGTGCCGCACATGTACGCGTCGAGGTTGCGGCCCGGCCGGCCGGTCGCCAGCGCGTGGTAGCCCGGATCGATGTAGTCGGGGCCGACCTTGTGCGGGGACACCGCCAGGCCACGCTCGGCGAACGCGGCCATCAGGCCGGTCGCGACCGTGGTCTTGCCCGCGCCCGAGGACGGCGCGGCGACGACGAGACGTGCTACCACTCGATGCCCCGCTGCCCCTTCTGACCGGCGTCCATCGGATGCTTCACCTTCGACATGTCCGTCACCAGGTCCGCGAAGTCCATCAGCTCCTGCGGGGCGTTGCGGCCGGTGATCACCACATGCTGCTTGCCGGGCCGGTCGCGCAGCACCTCGATCACCTCGGCGGTGTCGATCCAGCCCCAGTGCAGCAGATACGCGAACTCGTCCAGGACGTAGAACCCGTACGTCTCCGCTGCCAGATCACGCTTGACCTGCTCCCAGCCCTCGCGCGCCTTGTCCTCGTGGGACTGCTCGCCCTCGGCAGGGGCGCGCTGGATCCACGACCAGCCCTCGCCCATCTTGTTCCAGGCGACCGTGCCGCCCTTGCCGGTCTCCCCGAGGGCCTTGAGCGCGTTCTCCTCGCCGACCTTCCACTTCGCCGACTTGACGAACTGGAACACCCCGACGGGCCAGCCCTGGTTCCAGGCGCGCAGCGCCATCCCGAACGCGGCCGTCGACTTCCCCTTGCCGACGCCGGTGTGCACCATCACCAGCGCCCGGTTGCGGCGCTGACGGGTGGTGAGACCGTCGTCCGGCACGATGCTCGGCTGTCCCTGCGGCATTAAGCGGCCCTCCTCGACGTTCCCTGTACTTCTCTGACCAGCCCGGCGATCGAGTCGGCCCGCAGCTCGTCCAGCGTGACGGCCGTGCCGCCCAGTTCGCGGGCGAGCGACCCGGCGAGCCCCAGCCGGACCGGACCCGTCTCGCAGTCCACGACGACGCAGGCGACGGAGTCGGCCGCGTGCAGCCGCGCCGCGCGCGCTGCGAGCGCCACCGGGTCCTGGCCGCCCCCGGTGGCGCGCCCGTCCGTGACGACCACCAGCAGCGGCCGGCGCGACGGGTCGCGCAGGCGCTCGACGCGCAGCACGTCGTGCGCCTTCAGCAGCCCGGCCGCCAGCGGCGTGCGCCCGCCCGTCGGCAGCTGCTCCAGGCGCGCCGCCGCCGCGTCCACCGACGACGTCGGCGGCAGCGCCAGTTCGGCGTCCTTGCCCCGGAAGGTGACCAGGCCGACCTTGTCGCGCCGCTGGTAGGCGTCCAGCAGCAGCGAGAGCACCGCGCCCTTGACGGCGCTCATCCGCTGCCTGGCCGCCATGGACCCGGACGCGTCGACGGCGAAGAGGACCAGATTGCCCTCGCGGCCCTCGCGGGTCGCCTGCCGCAGATCGTCGCGCCGTACGACCAGGCCGCGCCCGGAGCGCCCGCGTGCCCTCTGATGCGGCGCGGCGGCCTGCACGGTCGCCGTCAGGTGCAGCTTGGTGAGCGTGCCCCGGGGCCGCTGGGATCCGGTCGTGCGCCCGTGCTCGGTACGGGCCCGGGAGCGGCGGCCGGCCGCGCCCTCGCCGAGTCCGGGCACGCTGAGGACCTTCGTACGGAACGGCTCGGCGGCCTTGACGGCGGCGCGCTCGCCGGCGCCGCTGCCGCTCGGCTCCTGCTGCGGCGCGGGAGCGGGGGCCTCGGGGGCCTCGGGCACATCGTCCGGCTGGGCGCCGTCGGGTGCCGCGTCCGGCCCCTCGCCCTGCGGAGGCACTCCGCCGCCGCCGGGCCCGCCGTCGCCCGGACCCGGGTCCGGGTCCGGATCGTCGTCCGGCGCGTCCTCGCCCTTGAACTGGTCCAGGGTCTCGTCGAGCTTGTCCTCGTCGAGGCCCGGCGCGTCGAAGGGCGCGCGGCGCCTGCGGTGCGGCAGCGCGAGCAGCGCGGCCTGCCGTACGTCCTCCGAGGTGACGTCGGTGCGTCCGGCCCACGCGGCGAGCGCGGTCGCCGTCCGGGCCATCACGATGTCCGCCCGCATCCCGTCGACCTCGAACGCGGCGCAGGTCGCGGCGATCTGGAGCAGCGCCGCGTCCCCGAGCGCCACCTGCGGCAGCAGCTCGCGCGCGGCGACGATCCTCTCCCGCAGCGAGGTCTCCTCCTCGGCCCAGCGGGCGGCGAAGTCGGCCGCGTCGTCGTCGTAGGCGAGCCGGCGGCGCACCACCTCCACCCGCTGCTCGGGCTCGCGGGACGCGGCGACCTCGACGGTCAGGCCGAACCGGTCCAGCAGCTGGGGCCGCAGCTCGCCCTCTTCGGGGTTCATCGTCCCGACGAGCAGGAAGCGGGCCGCGTGCCGTACGGAGACGCCCTCGCGCTCGACGTACGAGGAGCCCATGGCGGCGGCGTCGAGCAGCAGGTCGATCAAGTGGTCGTGGAGGAGGTTGACCTCGTCGACGTAGAGGATCCCGCGGTGCGCGTCCGCCAGCAGCCCGGGCTCGAAGGCCTTCACGCCCTCGGCGAGCGCCCGCTCGATGTCCAGCGCGCCGACGAGCCGGTCCTCGGACGCGCCGACGGGCAGCTCGACCATCCGCGTCGGCCGCGAGGCGTTCGCCCCGGGCTCGTGCGGCCCGTCGGGGCACTGCGAGTCCGGGGCCTCGGGCGCGCAGGAGAAGCGGCAGCCCGCGACCACGTCCATGACGGGCAGCAGGGCGGTGAGGCCGCGCACGATCGTGGACTTCGCCGTGCCCTTCTCGCCGCGGACGAGCACCCCGCCGATGGCAGGCGAGACGGCGTTGAGCAGCAGGCTCAGCCGCATGTCGTCCATGCCGACGACGGCGGTGAACGGGTAGGGAGCCGAGGCCATTAACGGGTACCCCTTTCGAGGGAAGTGCTGTGAACGAGCACGTCGGCGAGGTCGTGCAGTGCGAGGTCGTGTGGAGCGATGTCGTGCGGTGCGATGTCGTGCGGTGTGGAGTCGTGCGGTGCGAGGTCGTGTGGAGCGATGTCGACGGCGGCGGCCCCGCTCTGGCGGGGACGGTCCGGGCACAGCGAGGCGCCCGGCCGTACGGACTGTGTGCTCCCCGCCCACGCGGGGGTACCGCGGCCGGCGGCGCTCACGGCGCCCCCGGCGGCACGAACGGCAGACCCTGCGGCGGGCCGTTCTCGATCAGCCGCAGCAGCGCGTCCGTGTCGGCGTGCTCCTCGATCAGGTCGCCGAGGCGGTCCAGCTGCTCCTCGCGCAGGGCGCCGAACGAGGTGTCGGGGGCGGGCACGAAGCGCCGGCCGGCCGCCGCCGCGACCTCCCGCAGGAACGCCCGGCGGAAGCCGTCGCTCTCCAGCGAGCCGTGCCAGTGGGTGCCCCAGACGGCGCCGACCCTGCAGCCGTCCAGACTCCGTCCGTCGTCGTCGGAGAGGAACGCCTCGCCGCCCAGGACCTCGGCGACGCCATGGTGGATCTCGTACCCCTCCACCCGCTCGCCGAGCGCCTTGCCGACCGGCCGCGCCAGGGTCTTCTCGGCCGCGAACCGGACGCGTACGGGCAGCACGCCGAGACCGTCCACGGCCCCTGCCTTCGACTCGACGTCGTCGACGATGTGTCGGCCCAGCGCCTGGTAGCCGCCGCAGACGCCCAGCACCGGCCGGCCCTCGGCGGCGCGCCGCACGATCGCGTCCGCGAGCCCGCGCTCGCGCAGCCACGCCAGCGCCTTCACGGTCCCGCGCGTGCCGGGCAGGACGACGAGGTCCGCGTCGGCCAGCTCCTCGGGGCGGTCGACGAACCGCACCACCACGCCCGGCTCCGCGGCCAGCGCGTCCACGTCGGTGAAGTTGGACATCAGGGGCACCGCGCACACGGCGACCCGCAGCACGTCCTCGCCGACGGGCGGCGCGACGACCGACTCGCGGACCGCGCCCCGCAGGGACACGCGCAGCCCGTCCTCCTCGTCGATGCCGAGTCCGTGCGCATAGGGCAGCACGCCGAGCGTCGGCCGCCCGGTGAGCTGCTGGAGCATGTCGAGACCCGGCTCCAGCAGCGTCACATCGCCCCGGAACTTGTTGACCAGATAGCCGGCGACCAGGTCCTGGTCCTCGGGGCCGAGCAGCGCCGTCGTGCCGAAGAACTGCGCGAAGACCCCGCCGCGGTCGATGTCCCCGACCACGACGACCGGGAAGCGCGCGGCCCGTGCGATGCCCATGTTCACGATGTCCGTACGCCGCAGATTGATCTCGGCCGGACTGCCCGCCCCCTCGCAGATCACGGCTTCATATGTGCCCCGCAGCTCCTCCAGGCACTCCACGACGGTGCCCAGCAGCGCCTGCTGCCTGCCGCCGTGGTAGCCGCGTGCGCTGAGCTCGCCGACCGGCTTGCCCATCAGCACGACCTGGCTGGAGCGGTCGCTGCCGGGCTTGAGCAGCACGGGGTTCATCAGCGCGCTCGGCTCCACGCGCGCGGCCTGCGCCTGCATGGCCTGCGCCCGCCCGATCTCCGCGCCCTCGCGGGTGACGAAGGAGTTGAGCGACATGTTCTGGCCCTTGAAGGGCGCGACCTTCACTCCCTGGCGTGACAGCCAACGGCAGATGCCCGCCGTGACGACGCTCTTGCCCGCGTCGGACGTCGTTCCGGCGACCAGCAGGCCGCCGCCCCTGCGCCTGCTCATGCCCGCCCCTTCGCCCGTGCCGATGGACTTTCCGCGCCGCCTCGGGTCTTCCCGAGCGCGTGCGCCGCCACGCGGCCCGCCGCGCAGGCCGCCAGCGTCAGCCAGCCGACGCGGCGCGAGAGGCGCACCGCGCGTTCGATGTCGCCGAACTCGACCGGGCGGCCCCGGCCGTTGAGGACGGGCCGGTTCTCGACGCGTCCGCCGTACGAGAGGGCGCCGCCCAGCCGCACGCCCAGCGCCCCCGCGAACGCGGCCTCCACGGGGCCCGCGTTGGGGCTCGGGTGCTTGTCGGCGTCGGCCCGCCACGCCCGTACGGCCCCGCGCGCGTCCCCGCCCGCGAGGACCGCGAGCCCCGCGGTGAGCCGGGCGCCGGGCCAGCCGGCCACGTCGTCGAGGCGCGCCGAGGCCCAGCCGAACCGCCGGTAGCGCGGCGACTTGTGCCCGACCATCGCGTCCAGGGTGTTGACCGCCCGGAACCCCACCAGGCCGGGCACGCCCGCGAGCGCGCCCCACACCAGCGCGCCGACCACGGCGTCGGAGGTGTTCTCGGCGACGGACTCCACGACGGCGCGCGCGATCTGCTGCTCGTCCAGGGCCTGCGGGTCGCGCCCGCACAGATGGGGGAGCCGCTCCCGCGCGGCCTGGAGGTCCCCGGCGGCGAGCGCGCCGCCGACGGCCCGCGCCTCGCGGCCGAGGGACGTGCCCCCGACGACGGCCCAGGTGGCGGCGGCGGTCAGCGCGACGGAGGCGGCGCCGCGGCCGCGCAGAGCTCGGGAGACGAGGAGGGCGCCGCCCGCGGCGCCCCCGGCGCACAGGGCGGTGTGCAGCACGCCCCAGCCGCGGTGGTCACGCCACAGGACACGCTCGACGGCGCCGGCGGCCCGCCCGAAAGCGGCGACCGGATGCCCCCGGCGGGGATCGCCGAGCAGCAGGTCGCCGACGAGCCCGGCGGCGGCGCCGTACACGAATTCACGGTCGGCACGCATGGGTTCAGGCCGGCGTCTCGCCGCGAACGACCTTCATGGAGAAATTTGTCCTCACTCAGGGTGTCCGCGCCCTGGTTCGACGTGTCGGGCGGCGAGAGTTCCTGGCTCCCGGGGATGGACTCCCCGGTCACAGTGGCGGGACCGCGCCGGATTCGCACCGGCTTCCTCTTCTGCCGCCGTAGCTGGCCTCGGCAGTCCACCACGGTGCGCGAACACCCGTCAACCTGCCTTTGACCTGCGATGAGGGAGTGTGTTGGGGCACACACGCGGGCGGTTGAGCGCCGGGCGCGGAAAACCGGCGCCCGTATGTCCCGGCAGGCGCCGGCGGCCAGAAAAGCCGGGCCGGACACCCGAAGGGCGCCCGGCCCGGCCGGTGGTGCGAGGGGCGATCGCGGGGCGTCAGCCCCACGATCGGAAAGGCGATCGCGGGGCGTCAGACCACGATCAGAAGGCGTCAGACGACGATCAGATAGATGCCGAACGTCACTGCCGCCGCGCACAGCGCGAAGCAGGCGTACGCGCCGGTGCGCGCCAGGACCGCGGAGCCGCCCTGTGCGGCGGCCGCCTCCTGCTTGGTCAGGCCCACGATGCCCAGGGTGAACAGACCCACGAGGGCGACGGTGGCGAAGAGGCTCACGCCGAAGACGGAGCCGAGAGCTGCCCAGTCGATTTTCATTGGTGATCTGTCCTTACACCGAGGCCGCGGGGGCCGGCTCGGTGGCCGGAGCGGGGATGGTGGTCTTGAATTCCGGGGCGGGCGATTCCTGGGCGGGCGTGCCCGCCGGGGGCGGGGTGACGGCCGCGATGGCGGTGGTCACGACGCCCGCGGGCTCGGCGTCGCCGGACTCGACGTCGTTGACGTTGTTGTGGTCGACGACCTGGCGGCGGGAGACCAGCCAGATCGCGGCGCACGAGGCGACGAGGAAGACCGCGACGGCCGCGACGCCCCAGTCGCCCTGCTTGGTGACGAACTCCGAGCCCGCGGCGACCAGACCGGCGGCCGGCAGGGTCAGACCCCAGGCCACGAACATCCGGGTGGCGGTGGACCAGCGGACCACGCCGCCCTTGCGGCCGAGGCCGGCGCCCATGACCGCGCCGGAGCACGAGTGCGTGGTCGACAGCGAGAAGCCGAGGTTGGAGGAGGCGAGGATGACGCTGGCCGCGCTGGTCTGGGCGGCGAAGCCCTGCTGCGGCTGGAGGTCGGTGAGGCCCTTGCCCATGGTGCGGATGATGCGCCAGCCGCCGAGGTAGGTGCCGAGCGCGATGGCGATGCCGGCCGCGAGGATGACCCACATGGGCGGGTTGGAGCCGGGGGAGAGCACGCCGCCGGCGACGAGCGCCAGCGTGATGATGCCCATCGTCTTCTGAGCGTCGTTGGTGCCGTGCGCGAGGGAGACCAGGCCGGCCGAGGTGATCTGTCCGGCGCGGTAGCCCTTCTTGGTGGCCTTCGGGTCGGCGTTCTTGCCGATCTTGTACGTCAGCCGGGAGGCGAGGTACGCGGCGAGGCCGGCGACCAGCGGAGCCGCGATCGCGGGGATGAGGACCTTGGTGACGACGGTGCCGCCGTTGACCCCGCTGACGCCGACCGACGCGATGGTGGCGCCGATCAGACCGCCCATGAGGGCGTGCGAGGAGCTGGACGGCAGACCGATCAGCCAGGTCAGGAGATTCCAGAGGATGGCGCCGACGAGCGCCGCGAAGATCACTTCTGGGGTGATGCCTGCTTCTGTGACGATGCCGCTGGAGATCGTCTTGGCGACCTCAACGGACAGGAACGCGCCGACGAGGTTGAGCACGGCGGACATGGCCACCGCGGTCTTGGGCTTCAGGGCGCCGGTCGAGATGGTCGTCGCCATCGCGTTGGCGGTGTCGTGGAAACCGTTCGTGAAATCGAACACGAGCGCTGTCACGATCACAATCGCGAGCAGCAAGGAGATGTGTTCCATTTACCCAGGCAATCGTTTGACGTCAGTGGCCCGGTGAACGTACGTAACCTGAGTGAACGGAAGGTGAACTAGGGCGGACCTGGTGGTGTCCTGGAGTGAGGATTCATGGCTCCGCTTGCCAGTGGCCGAAGGGGCGGGAGTGTGCCCGGGTGAGGGCGCGGGGCGCGTCCGGGCGGCGACGGCTCAGCAGTCGCACGGGTCACGGCGCGGCGCGGACGAGGCGCCGGCCCGTCGACGGCTCCGCTCCGGGGGAGTTGAGCGAGGGCGAGAAGCGGCTTTCATGACAGTTCGAGGAGACCTTGATCACCTTTTGGCCTCGACGGTGGCCGCGCTCCGCCATCGGCCGCCTGGCAGGATCGTTCATATGACCGATCAGGTGCGGCAGGACGCGATCGAGCAGGCATGGCAGGACCTCGTGGCGACGGCGCGCAGGACCGCGGCCGAGGGTCTCGTGGTGGGGACCTCGGGCAATGTCTCGGTGCGGGTCGGCGACCTCGTCCTCGTCACCCCCAGCGGAGTCCCCTACGACCGGCTCGCCCCCGAGGACGTCGTGGCCGTCGATCTCGACGGCGACCAGGTGCTCGGCGAGTTCCGCCCCACGAGCGAGCTGCCGCTGCACCTGGAGGTCTACCGCGGCACGGACGCCCGCGCCGTGGTCCACACCCACGCGGCGCACGCCACCGCCGTCTCCACCCTCGTCGCCGAGCTCCCGCCGATCCACTACATGATCGCGATCCTGGGCGGCCCGGTCCGGGTCGCGCCGTACGCCCTGTACGGCACGGAGGAACTGGCCGCGAACATGCGCGACGCACTGCGCGACCGCACCGGCTGCCTCCTGCAGAACCACGGCACGATCACGTACGGCGACAGCCTCCAGCAGGCGTACGACCGCACGGCCCAGCTGGAGGCGATCTGCGAACTCTGGCTGACGGCGTCGTCGGTGCCCGGCCACACACCGTCGCTGCTCACCGAGCCCCAGCTCGCCGAGGCGGGAGCGAAGCTCCGGGGCTACGGCCCGACGAAGTAGCCTCCGCTGCTCGGCCGCGAACGGGTGGCGAGCCGACGCGGGGGGATGGGCGGGGGCGCGGCGGTGGACGGCGACGGCTGGCCTGCGGCCGCCGATGACCCGCCGGTCTGTGCGTACGCCGGACTGCCTTGCCCCGGCTGGCCCGCGTGACCGTCCACAGTTGATGGCTGCTCCGCAGCTGTCGGCCGCCGATGGCCGGTCTTGGCTGACCGCTGGGTCTGTGCGAACGCCCGGCTGCCGCGTCCGCGCCGCGGGCGGGCCGCCGATGGTGGCTCGGCCAGGCTGAGAGCCTGTGGCCCGCCAGACATGCGCGGCCGTCCGCGTGACCGTCCACTGCCGATGGCTGCCCCGGCCAGCCCGGCCGTCGGTTGCCGATGGCCCGCCCCGGCTGAACCGCCCGGTCTGTGCGACCGTCCTTCGTCGACGGTCAGCCCCCTGACCGCACGGTCCGTGCGACTGCCCGCCGCCGGCGACTCGCGAGGCTGAACGTCTGATCCGCCCGGCCCGCGCGATGCCCGCCGCCGGCGGCGCACCCCGGCTGCCTGGGTCGGCCCGCGCGGCCCTTCCCTCCCGCTGCTATCCGGCCGTTCCGCGGACACCCCCGGCCATCGCCCACTGGCCGCGGGGCGCGTGCGTGCCGACACTGGAACGGTGCGCCCGGTAACCGCGACGGCAGCAGCCGTCACCACTCTCATCGGGGTCGGCGCGGCCGCGATCGCCGCCGGCCGCTACGCGAGCGACGCCGCCCTCAAAGCGGTCCCCGGCCGGCCCCTGCCCGGGGAGCCCCGGCTGACCGTGCACGCCGCCGAGTCCGGGCGGGTGACCCTGACCCGCAGCCTCGCCTCGCTGCGGCCCGGCACCTACGGACTCGACGGGGGCGACGTCCACGCCGTCGTCGGCCGGGTCCTCGACCATGTGCCGCACGCCGCCGACACCGTCGTGCGCCGCCTGGAGCGCATCAGCCACGGCAGCCTCGTGTCCGGCGGCCGGGTACGGCTCACCCCGCAGGTGCACAGCGGCGACCCGTACACCGCGCTGCGCCTGAAGCACAGCGACGTCGAGATCCCCGGCGAACTGGGCGGGCTCCCCGCCTGGTTCGTCCCCGGCGACCGCAAGACCTGGGTGATCGCCGTGCACGGCCTGGGCGCGACCCGCGAACACCCGATGAACGTCATGTCGTTCCTGCACGCCCACCGCTTCCCCGTGCTCGACATCGGCTACCGAGGCGACCTCGGCGCGCCCAGGTCGCCCGACGGCCTCGGCCACCTCGGCGACTCCGAGTGGCGCGACCTCGACGCGGCCATTCGCTACGCCATGCGCTACGGCGCACAGCGCGTCGTCGTCCACGGCTGGTCCACCGGCGCGTCCATGGCCCTGCACGCCGCCGCCAACTCAGCCCTGCGCGACCGGATCAGCGGACTCGTCCTCGACTCCCCGGTCCTGGACTGGGAGGCCACCCTGCGCTCCCTGGCCGCCCGCCGCACCCCGGGCCCCCTGCTGCCGCTCGCCGTCCGGGCGGCCCAGGGCAGGACCGGCCTCCACGGCGACCGTCTGACGCAAGCCGCGTCCCCGGACGCCCTCCGCGTCCCGACGCTCATCTTCCACGGCCCCGACGACACCCTCGCCCCCTGGCAGCCCTCCCGCGAACTCGCTGCCCGCCGCCCCGAACTGATCAGCCTGCACACCGTCCCGCAGGCCCCGCACGCGGCCATGTGGAACGCCGATCCCGCGCGCTACGAAGAGGCCCTGCGCCGCTTCCTCACCCCCTTGATGTGATCCCGGACGCACCCGGAGCGCACCGATCCGCTAACCGGATCGCCCGGTTCCGTCAGGTTCTGTCAGGTTCCGTTTGGGCTTTCGGGCTGTCAGCGGGAAGACTGCTCCCTGTGACGTCCCGAAAGCCTGATGAGCAATTGGCGCGCAACTCCAGACTCCGTCTTGTCCGCCCCCGATCGCTGGCGACCGCCAGGCGGGCCGTGACCACACCCCGAACCCGGCCTGCCCCCCGTCCGCCGGAGGGCACTCCGCCCCCCGCGGAGCTGGCGCGCCAGGCTCGGACGGTCCTCGCCGACGCTGTACGGATCGCCCGCTGGGCCGCCTTGGGGACGCCTCCCGTCGCCGCGGGGCTATGGGGCAAGGACCCCGGCGCCGCCCCGCTCGCCGAGCAGGCGCAGGAGCGTGCGGCGGCGGCCCTTGAGTTGACGCCGCTTCAGGTGCGCACGGGATGGGACCGCGCCCGCCTCGCCGGCCTGGTCGAGCTGCACGGCGACACCGCCCGCCCCGGCTGGCGGCTGCGCGCCTGGGACCGCGACGACATGGCCGTGCTGCGCGGCTGGGTCGCGCTGTTCGACGCCTGGTCGCTGGTCCACCCCACGCCCGCGGACGTCGCCCCGACGGCGGTCGCCGAGGTCGTCGAGGCCGTGCCCCAGATGCTCTCCCTCCTTCAGCTGTCGGCCGGCCCCGTGCTGGTACCGGCCCTGCTCGACCTGCTCCAGCAGCGCGTCGCCGAACTGCGCGAGGAGCGCTGCGAGGTCCCGTACGGCCCCCAAGAGGCGCCGCAGCCGCCCGCGAACGACCCGCAGACCGCGCAGGAGACCCCGCGGCAGGAGAGCGTCGAGGCGTCCGTCGCCCCCCTGCTCGACTGGGCCCTGGAGGGCCTGACCGCCGTCGGCGCGCTGACCCTCGGCCCGGGCCAGGCCACGCTCACCCCGCTCGGCAACTGGGCGGTCTGGGTCAAGCTCGAGCAGATCTGCGTCGCCGCCCAGAGCCCGGCCGGCAATATCGAGCAGCCCGCCGAGGACATGCTCCGCGGCTGCGCCCGCCTCACCCCCGGGCCCGCCCGCGCCGAGTACCGCGCCTGGCTCGCCGCCCGCACCGTCTCCAGCGCCGTCGCCGAACTCCTGGCCGTCGCCCGCGGCGAGGACGCCCTGCTGCGCGGCCTCGCCTTCGAGGCGCTGCGGGTCGTCGGCGCCCCGGCCGAGGCGGAGGTCCGCGCCGCGGCCGACGAGCCGTCCCTGCGCCCCTATGCGCTGCTCTGGCTCGCGGAGTACGACGGCGCGGACCCCGACGAGGCGGCGGAGGTCCTCACGCGCGAAGAGGCGACCTGGCTCTGGGTGGACACCGCGGCGGCCGTGGCCGACCACGGCGAGCCCCAGCTCCTGCTGCGCCACCTGGACTCCGCGGTGCAGGGCACGGTCCCGGCGCTCATCGAGGAGGTCCGGTCCGGAGGCCACCCGCGCACCGTGCAGGTCTTGGTCGCCCTGGCCGCCGCGCACCCGGACCCGGCCCTGGCCAAGGCCGTGCGCCGGGCGGCGTTCCAGGTGCACACCGGCGGGGTGTAGCACCGGCGCCACGGCGGGACGCGACGCCGGCGCAGTGGCGACGGACAAGGCGGAACCGAGGCGGAGCCGGGCCAGAACCGGCCAGAACCGAGGCAGAACCGGGCCGGAACCGGGGGCGGGGGCCTCGGCCGGGACAGGCGCCAACGGCCAAGCGCCTGCATCCAGCGGTCAGGCGCCACAAGCCAGGCGTCAAGGACCAGGCGTCAGGAGCCACGCGTCAGCAGCGAGGAGCCAGACGTCAGGCGTCCGCCCCTGGTCGGTAGGTCCCGAAGCTCCAGATGTTGCCCTCGAGATCGCGCGCCATGTAGTCCCGCGAGCCGTGGTCCTTGTCCGTCGGCGGCATCAGGATCTCCACGCCGTGCTCCACCGCCCTGTCGTGGTGCGCGTCGACGTCGTCGACGTGGACGAACACGCCCGTCGGGCCCGCGTCCTTCGTCAGCTTGTCGTACTCGCTGCCCGTGCCCTTGCTGCCCAACATCACCATGCCGTTGCCGAACGTCAGCTCGGCATGGGCGATCAGGCCCTCGTCCTCGTACACCGCGTGCTGGGTGAAGCCGAAGGCCTCGGTCAGCTGTCTGACCGCGGCCTGCGCGTCCCGGTACACCAGCGTGGGACAGATGGTCGGCGACTGTGACATCTCGATCACTCCTTCATGCTCGATGTATGGCTCGACGTCACCCACGACGGGTGAAAATGTGATCTGCGCCTCAGTCTCGCAGTCACCACTGACAATCGGCGGCGACCACCGCCGACCTTCAGCGGAAGGTGTCGCACCGGGCCATGTCGCCCGTGCGGTAGCCGGTGTAGAACCACTGCTGGCGCTGCGCCGCCGAGCCGTGCGTCCAGTTCTCCGGCGTCACCCGCCCCTGGAGCCTCGCCTGGATCCGGTCGTCGCCGACGGCCGCCGCCGCGTCGAGGCCGTCCCTGATGTCCTCGGCCGTCAGCGTGGTCAGCAGCCGCCGGCCGGTCTTCTCGTCCAGAGTGGTCGTCGCGTGGCGTGCCCACACCCCCGCGTAGCAGTCCGCCTGGAGCTCCACTCGTACGGCGTTGCTGTTCGCCCCTGGCCGCCCGTCCTGCGCCCGTCGGAGGTCGCCCATCAGGTTCTGCACATGGTGGCCGTACTCATGGGCCACCACATACGCCTGAGCGAACGGTCCGCCGCTCGCGCCGAACGTCGTCCGCAGGTCCTCGAAGAAGCCGAGGTCCAGATAGACCTTCCGGTCGGCGGGGCAGTAGAACGGCCCTACCGCCGAGGTCGCCGTCCCGCACGCGGTGGCCACCCGGTCCGTGAAGATCACGGTGGGAGCGGCCGAGTACGCTCCCTGGCGGCGCGCGAACTCCGCGCGCCAGAAGTCCTGCACGCTGTTGACGACCGCGACGATCCGGCAGTCCTCCCGGGTGTTCGCGTCCGAGCCCTTGCGGCACGCCTGGTCGACCTCTGCCTGGGAGGAGGCGGTCGCGGCCGGCGCGGTGTCGCCGGAGGAGAGCCCGAGCTGCTCGGGCCCCACCCCGAAGAGCAGCCCCAGGATCAGCGCGATGAGCCCGGCGATGCCGCCGCCGATGGTGGCCCTGCCGCCGGGGACGCGGCTGCCGCGCACATCCTGCACCTCGGAGGTGTCCAGATCGGCGTCGTCGTCGAACTGCATCGGGCACCACCCTCCGCTGCGGCAATGAGCCGAGTATCGATCAGTTCGTACGGCTATGCTCCTTTTCGCCGCTGCTGGGGTGCGGGCAGAGTGAGGACCGGGTCCGCCGCCCAGATCCCGGGCGGTCCCTGGGCGGTCCTGGGCACGTCGAGGCCGTACAGAAGGCCGGATCAACGCCCCGTCAGCGCTCCGTCAAGGCCGCGTCAAGGCCTCGTCGAGGGCTCGCCGCAGGCGTGCCGAGGCCGCACCGCCGACGCGCCGCAGGCGGAAAAGCACTTGCACGGCCCCGTTAGACTGGGCCGTATGGCAATTCTCCTTGTGCATTAGACGGCGTCGAAGCGTCTACGCCGAGTCGTCCTTCCGCCGTCCATACCGCCCTGGAGTCTTTCCGTGATCACCGCCTCCGGCATCGAGCTGCGCGCCGGCGCCCGAGTCCTCATCGAGTCCGCTTCCTTCCGCATCGCCAAGGGCGATCGCATCGGCTTGGTCGGCCGTAACGGAGCGGGCAAGACCACCCTCACCAAGTGCCTCGCCGGCGAGGGCATCCCCGCCGCCGGCGCCATCGCCCGCTCCGGCGAGGTCGGCTACCTCCCGCAGGACCCGCGCACCGGCGACCTCGACACCCTCGCCCGCGACCGCATCCTCTCCGCCCGCGAGCTCGACTCCGTGCTGCGGAAGATGCGCGAGAACGAGGACCGGATGGCGAACGGCCAGGGCGCCACCCGCGAGAAGGCGATGAAGAAGTACGAGCGCCTGGAGACGGAGTTCCTCACCAAGGGCGGATACGCCGCCGAGGCCGAGGCCGCCACCATCGCCGCCGCGCTCGGACTGCCCGACCGGGTGCTCGGCCAGCCGCTGCACACCCTCTCCGGCGGTCAGCGCCGCCGCGTCGAGCTGGCCCGGATCCTCTTCTCCGACGCCGACACCCTGCTCCTCGACGAGCCGACCAACCACCTCGACGCCGACTCCATCGTCTGGCTGCGCGACTACCTGAAGACCTACCGCGGCGGCTTCATCGTCATCTCCCATGACGTCGACCTCGTAGAGACCGTCGTCAACAAGGTCTTCTACCTGGACGCGAACCGCTCCCAGATCGACGTCTACAACATGGGCTGGAAGCTCTACCAGCAGCAGCGCGAGGCCGACGAGAAGCGCCGCAAGCGCGAGCGGCAGAACGCCGAGAAGAAGGCCGCGGCCCTCAACTCGCAGGCCGACAAGATGCGCGCCAAGGCCACCAAGACGGTCGCCGCGCAGAACATGGCCAAGCGCGCCGACCGGCTGCTCGCGGGCCTGGAGGCCGTCCGCGTCTCCGACAAGGTCGCCAAGCTCCGCTTCCCGGACCCGGCGCCCTGCGGAAAGACTCCGCTGACCGCGGAGAGTCTGTCCAAGTCGTACGGCTCGCTCGAGATCTTCACCGATGTGGACCTCGCGATCGACAAGGGCTCCCGGGTCGTCATCCTCGGGCTCAACGGCGCCGGCAAGACGACGCTGCTGCGGCTGCTCGCCGGCGTGGAGACGCCGGACACCGGCCAGGTCACGCCGGGCCACGGCCTCAAGCTGGGGTACTACGCCCAGGAGCACGAGACCCTCGACCCGGACCGCACGGTCCTGGAGAACATGCGCTCGTCCGCGCCCGACCTCGACCTCGTCGAGGTGCGCAAGACGCTCGGCTCGTTCCTGTTCTCCGGCGACGACGTCGACAAGCCCGCGGGCGTCCTGTCCGGCGGCGAGAAGACCCGTCTCGCGCTGGCCACGCTGGTCGTCTCCTCCGCCAACGTCCTGCTGCTCGACGAGCCGACGAACAACCTCGACCCGGCCAGCCGCGAGGAGATCCTGGGCGCGCTGCGCACCTACAAGGGCGCGGTCATCCTCGTGACGCACGACGAGGGCGCGGTCGAGGCGCTGGAGCCGGAGCGGATCATTCTGCTGCCCGACGGCGTCGAGGACCTGTGGGGCGCGGACTACGCCGACCTGGTGGCGCTCGCCTGAGCGCGGCCCGGTTCGGCGAGGTCCGGGGACTGATCCACTCCGTATGGATCATTCGGCTTACGCGTGATCCATCATCTGCGTGAGTGCGTCTCGTACCGCGGCGCGCCGACCGGCGAATCCCGTCCGCCTGGGCATTCGTCGCGGCTCTGTCCAGTGGGGCCTCGCTGACCTGGCACTTCTCGCCCGCACCCGCTCGGACGTGCGAATACGTGTGTGCGGAATTTCGGGTTCCGGTCGTGGCGGCCGGATCCCGCCGGACAAAGCCTTTCGTACGGACCTTGCCGAATGGGTGGCCAGGACGGCCTTGAGGGGTGATCATGAGAAGTCCAGAGCGCACTTCCCATGAGGAGGCACGGGTGGCCGAGACTCTGAAGAAGGGCAGCCGGGTTACCGGCGCCGCGCGCGACAAGCTCGCGGCAGACCTGAAGAAGAAGTACGACTCCGGTGCGAGCATCCGGGCGTTGGCCGAAGAGACCGGCCGCTCCTATGGATTCGTCCACCGGATGCTCAGCGAGTCCGGAGTCACGCTGCGGGGACGCGGCGGAGCGACACGAGGCAAGAAGGCCGCCTCGGCCTGACGACCGAGGCTCCTTCGGCCAACCGGTTCCTACGGTGGCCACCCGGTCGGTCGCGCGGTCGACCGGGTGGTTACTGTGCAGTCACTTAACTCCCTCTGCAGGGGATGAACCGTTCCTCCGCAGAGATGGAACCGACTGCACCGAACCGGAGGCGCCCCATGACTTCGCTCGACTCTGTGCTCGACAAGGACGGCGTACGGCTCACCGTCGAGGACGCGGTTGCCACGGTGACCTTGACCAATCCGGACAAGCGCAACGCCCAGTCTCCCGCTCTGTGGCGGGCGTTGGCGCAGGCGGGTCGGTCGTTGCCGGGCAACGTGCGGGTCGTGGTGCTGCGCGGCGAGGGCAAGTCCTTCTCCGCGGGGCTCGACCGGCAGGCGTTCACGCCCGAGGGCTTCGACGGCGAGCCGTCATTCCTCGATCTCGCGCGCGGATCCGACGCGGAGCTGGACGCGGTGATCGCCGAGTACCAGGAAGCGTTCACCTGGTGGCGCCGCAACGACATCGTCTCGATCGCGGCGGTGCAGGGGCATGCGATCGGTGCGGGCTTCCAGCTCGCGCTGGCATGCGATCTGCGGGTCGTGGCCGACGATGTGCAGTTCGCCATGCGCGAGACCAGCCTCGGTCTCGTGCCCGACCTCACCGGCACACAGCCGCTGGTTTCGCTGGTCGGCTACGCACGGGCGCTGGAGATCTGTGCGACCGGCCGCTTCGTCCACGCGGAGGAGGCAGAGCGCACGGGCCTGGCGAATATCGCCGTGCCCGTCGCCGAGCTGGACGGCGCCGTGCGGGATCTGGCCGCCGCCCTGCTGGCCGCGCCGCGTGACGCGGTCATCGAGACGAAGACGCTGCTGCGGGGTGCGACCGGTCGTTCCTACGAAGAGCAGCGCACGGCGGAGCGTGCGGCACAGGCGCGCCGCCTGCGCGACCTGGCGGGTCTGGGGGAGTGATGCTCCCGGCCACCCGCTCGTCGGCATGGGCGGGTGGCGCCCGCGAGGCCCGCTGGCGCCGCGCCGCGAGGAGGTGCGAGCCCGCAGGACTGAGCCCGCATGGAGTTCGAGCCCGCGAGGACTGAGCCCCGCACGGCCCGCGGGCTCACAGTGATGCGCTGATCAGGATCGTCACCGGGCGGGGCGCCGTCAGCGTCGGGGTCACCGCCGCGCGTACCGCCCGGGCCACGTCCAGCGCGCGGTGGCCCGCCGCCGTGGCCAGCTCCACCCGGACGTGGTCGTCCGCCAGATGGACCGGTGCGCCCAGGGTCGCCGTCAGATGGGCGACCCCCGGCGTCTGGGACGCGCTCGTCGCCGTCGGGGTCCCCAGAGCCTTCGCCGGAGCGGCGGTTACCTCGGGTGGGGGAGCGAGCGTCGGGCTCTGCGGTGCGTGGTCCACGACGTCCGTCACCCGCAGGTCCACCGTGGCCACCACCAGCCCCAGCAGCTCGTCCGCCGCCCTCAGCAGCGCCTCGCGCAGCGCCGACGCCGTCGGCCGCAGCGGCTCATGGGCCCGGGCCGCGAACTCCGCCTCGATCCGCAGCGGCCCCGGGGGCAGCGCTCCCGGCGGCGGCGGGAAGGCGGGCGCGGTCGCCGCCTCCGGGTCCGCCAGCCCCACCCTCAGCCGTCCGGGCACGACGGCGGGCGCCTCGGCGGTCGCCGCCCGCCACAGCACCGCGGCGGCCGCGCGCTCCGACATCCACGCCCCGTCCTCGGCCCCGCCGAGCGGGAGCAGTCTGCCGAGGCCGAGCCGTCTCCGTACCGCATCCGCAGTGGTCATTGCTCCAGCCTGCCCCATCCCCGGCGCGAGATCGGGCAAGCGCACTTAGTGTGGGGAACGGAGTCCACCACTGCCCGGAAGGACGATGGCGATGACCGACACCGCTCAAAGGAACCGCCCCGAACCCGGCAGTGAGCCGTCAGGCTCCGGCGAAGGGTTCAGGAAGTCGACGAGCAGGCGCGGTGGCGGCGACCCCGGACTCCGGGGCCGTACCACCATCGCCGACGGCGTCGTCGAGAAGATCGCGGGGCTCGCCGCCCGCGAGGTCATCGGGGTCCATGCGATGGGCAGCGGCTTCTCCCGCACCCTCGGCGCGGTACGCGACCGGGTGCCGGGCGGGAGCAGGTCCAGCACCACCAGGGGCGTCAAAGCCGAGGTCGGCGAGGTGCAGACGGCCCTCGACCTCGAGATCGTCGTCGACTACGGCGTCTCCATCGCCGATGTGGCCCGCGCGGTGCGCGAGAACGTCGTGTCCGCCGTGGAGCGCATGACGGGGCTCGAAGTCGTCGAGGTCAACATCGCGGTCAGCGACGTCAAGCTGCCCGACGAGGAGGACGAGGAGCCGGAGTCGCGGCTCCAGTAGGTCCCCGAGCGGTGCGACGCGTGCTGTGCGGGCGGATGGTGCGGATATGGACGCGACTGCGTGACGGCGTACGGCGTGCCTGCGTACGGCGTAGGGCGTGTGACGTGCGAAGGAGGAGCTCGGCATGGGCATGGCGGTGGTGGGCATGGTGGCCGGCATGGCGCTCGGCTTCGCCGGGTACTTCGGCGGCTTCGGCGCGTTCTTGCTGGTGGCCGCGTTGGGCGCGGTCGGTTTTGTGGCCGGTCGCCTGCTCGAGGGCGATCTTGAGCCCAGCGAGTTCTTCCGCAGTCGCGACCGCGGCGACCGGCGGCGGTGACGCGCGGTGGCCGATGGGAGTCCCCCGCCCGGAGGCAGAAGAAGCATCCCCGCGGGCGAGCGCGGTGCGACGGCCATCGCCGACCGGGTCGTCGCGAAGATCGCCGCGCAGGCGGCGAGGGAGGCGATCCCCGACGCGCTGGAAGGCGGCGCCCCGCCCCGAGCGACGGTCACCGTGCACCATGACGCCGCCCATGTACGGATCGTCCTCGAACTCGACTACCCCTCCGACATCGGCGGCCAGTGCGGAGCCGTGCGTCGCCGGGTCGCCGAGCGGGTAAAGGCGTTGGCGGGGATGGAGGTGCCCGAGGTGGCTGTTCTCGTCGAGCGGCTGCACTCCGTCCACTCGCGCGGGGCGGCACACGGGAGGATCCGATGAGCGATCTCGACCAGTCCGCGTCGGCGGCGGCGTACGATCCGGCGCCGGCTCAGACGGAACAAGAAGGCGACGCCGTCAAGGCGGGACGCTTCTGGTCGGTGCGCAGGGCCCCGGCCGTGATGGTCGCGGTGGTGCTGGTCGGCGGTGCGGGAGTGCTGCTGTACGACGTGGCGGCGGTACGGGCCGACCGGCCGCCCATGCACTGGCGCCGCGTCCTGGCGGACGACCTCGCTCACTGGCGGCTGGACGAGCCGGGCGTGCTGGCGGCGGCGTCCGCGGCGATCCTGCTCGGCCTCGTCCTGATCGTGGTGGCGGCCACGCCCGGGCTGCGCAAGCTGCTGCCGATGCGCCGGGACTCCGCGGCCGTACGGGCGGGGCTCGACCGGAACACGGCGGCCCTGGTGCTGCGCGACCGGGCGATGGAGGTGTCCGGCGTGCAGTCCGTACGCGTGCGGATGAGCCGCTCGAAGGTCTCCGTGAGCGCGCAGTCCCACTTCCGCGAACTGGACGACGTACGTGCCGATCTGGACGCGGCGATGGAGCACGGCATCGGCGAGCTGGGCCTGGCCAGGCAGCTGGCGCTGACCGTGCGTGTGGCGCGGCCCTCGGCGAAGAAGAGGTGAGGGCGATGCTTCGGGGCGTCAACCGCGTCGTGATCGGCGTCGTCGGGCTGGTGCTCGTCTGCGCGGGCGCGCTGGTGCTCGCGCCGGGGGCGGGCCTGTCGGTGCCGTCCTGGTGGCCGTACGACGGTCCGAGCGATGTGCTGCTGAGCGCTGCGGACCGGACCCGGTGGCGGGGCGAGGGCTGGTGGTGGCCGACGGTCATCGCGGTCCTGGCGGTGACGGTGGTGCTGGCGCTGTGGTGGCTGCTGGCCCAACTGCGCCGATCGCGTCTGACCGAGGTGCTCGTCGACAGCGGCGACGGCGAAGGGGCGCTGCTGCGGGCGCGGTCGCTGGAGGGGGTGCTGGCGAAGGAGACCGAGTCCCTGGAGGGCGTCTCCCATGCGCACATCACCCTGACCGGCCGCCGCAGCACGCCTCAGGCGCGGGTGTCGCTTCAGCTGGAGCCGTACGCGTCCCCGGGCCAGGCCCTGACCTCGCTGACGGACGAGGCGCTGGCCCATGCGAGGGACTCGGCGGGCCTGGAGGTCCTGCCGGCGGAGGTGCGGCTGGCGTCCGGGAAGCACGGGGCGCGACGGGTGACGTGAGGCGGGAGTTGTCCGCTCTGCTCGCCTCCGTCGCAGTGGGTGTGTCGCCCCCCCTGCTCGGCCCCGCGCGGCCCCGGACTTGGGCAGCGGGCCTCGCCCCAGGCAGCCTCCGCCCCCTCTCAGAACCTCCGAGTCCTCAGAAGCCGTGCCGCGCGCCGCCGTCCACCGGGAGCATGACGCCCGTCAGATAGGACGCCGCCGGCGACAGGAGGAACGCGGCGGTGCGGCCGAACTCCTCCGGGGCGCCGTAGCGGCGCAGCGGGATACGGGACTCGTTCGCCGTGCGTGCCGCCTCCGCGTCGCCGGAGAGCGCGTCGAGCTCGCGGACCCGGTCGGTGTCGATGCGGGCGGGGAGCAGGCCCACCACCCGGATGCCCCGCGGCCCCAGCTCGTCCGACAGCGACTTCGCGAAGCCCGCGAGGCCGGGGCGGAGGCCGTTGGAGATCGTCAGGCCCGGGATCGGCTCGTGGACCGAGCCCGAGAGCACGAAGCCGATCACACCGCCCTCGCCCAGCTCCGCCGCCGCCGCGCGCGCCATCCGCACCGCGCCCAGGAAGACCGACTCGAACGCCGCCGTCCACTGCTCGTCCGTGTTGTCCGCCGCGAAGCCGGGGGCCGGCCCGCCCACGCTGATCAGCACTCCGTCCACGCTCCCGAAGTGCGCCCTCGCCGCCGCGAGGACCCGCTCCGGGGCGGACGGGTCCGCGTTGTCCGCGGGCAGGCCCACCGCGTTCGGCCCCAGCTCCGCCGCCGCGTCCGTGACCGTCTTCTCGTCGCGGCCGGTGATCACAACTCTCGCGCCGTCCTCGACCAGCGCGCGGGCGGACGCGTTGCCCAGCCCCCGCGATCCACCGGTGACGACGTAGACGCGGTCCTTCAGTCCAAGATCCATGGCCCTATCCTGCCGTCTGCGCCCGGGAGAGCGCGAGGGCCGTGGTGACCAGTCCGATATGGCTGAACGCCTGTGGGAAGTTGCCCAGCTGACGCTTGGCCGCCGAGTCGTACTCCTCGGCCAGCAGCCCCACGTCGTTGCGGAGCGCGAGCAGCCGCTCGAACAGCTCGGTCGCCTCCTTCACCCGTCCCGTCAGCCGCAGCGCGTCCACCATCCAGAACGAGCAGGCCAGGAACGCCCCCTCGCTCCCGGGCAGCCCGTCGACCACCGTGCCCTCGGTGCTGTAGCGGCGTACGAGACCCCCGTCCGTGCTCAGCTCCGCGCGCACCGCGTCCACCGTCCCGACCACCCGCGGGTCCTCGGGCGGCAGGAACCCGACCCGCGGGATCATCAGCACCGCCGCGTCCAGCTCCACCGAGCCGTACGACTGGGTGAAGGTGTTGCGCGCGGGGTCGTACCCCTTCTCGCAGACCTCCTCGTGGACCTCGTCCCGCATCCTGCGCCACCGGTCCGCGTCGCCGCGCAGCGAGGGATCCTGCTCCAGCGTGCGCACCGCACGGTCCGCCGCGACCCACGCCATCACCTTGGAGTGCACGAAGTGGCGGCGCGGACCCCGCACTTCCCACAGCCCCTCGTCCGGCTCGCGCCACTTGGACTCCAGGAAGCCGAGCAGGCTGAGCTGGAGGTTCCAGGCGTGCGTCTCCAGCTGCAGGCCGGTCTCCCGGGCCAGGCAGAGCGAGTCGATGACCTCTCCGTACACATCGAGCTGCAGCTGGCGCACCGCGGCGTTGCCGATGCGGACCGGCGCCGAGCGGCCGTATCCGGCCAGCCACGGCAGCTCCGTCTCCGGGAGCCGGCGCTCGCCCGCCAGCCCGTACATGATCTGGAGGTCGGCCGGGTCGCCGGCGACCGCGCGCAGCAGCCAGTCCCGCCACGCCCGCGCCTCGTCGAGATAGCCGGCGCTCAGCAGCGCGTCCAGGGTGAGCGTCGAGTCCCGCAGCCAGCAGAAGCGGTAGTCCCAGTTCCGTACGCCTCCGAGGTCCTCCGGCAGCGACGTCGTCGGGGCTGCGACGATCCCTCCGGTCGGGCCGTAGGTCAGCGCCTTGAGCGTGATCAGGGAGCGGACCACGGCCTCGCGGTAGGGGCCCGCGCTCACACAGCGCGCGGACCACTCGGACCAGTCCTCCAGCGAGTGCTCCAGCGCCTCGAACGGATCGAGCTGCTCCGGCCGCGGCTCGTGCGAGGGATGCCAGGTCAGCACGAACGCCGCCTTCTCGCCCTCGGAGACCGTGAACGACGACACGGTGCTCAGCTGCTGGCCCCAGGTCTTGACCTCGGGCTCGCTGCGCAGCCACACCGAGTCGGGTCCCGCGACCGCCACCCGGTGGCCGTCCGCGCGCCGCACCCACGGCACGACGGAGCCGTAGTCGAAGCGGATCCGCAGCACGGAGGCCATCTCGACGGCGCCGCTGACCCCTTCGACGATCCGTACGAGGTCGGGGGCCGTGTCGCGCTGCGGCATGAAGTCGATGATCTTCACCGTGCCCGTCCGGGTCTCCCAGACCGACTCGAGGACCAGCGACTCGCCGATGTACCTGCGGCTGGTGCAGGCGCCCGCGCCCTTGGGGGCGATCCGCCAGTGGCCGTTGTCCTCGTCGCCGATCAGTGCCGCGAAGCAGGCCGCGGAGTCGAAGCGGGGCAGGCACAGCCAGTCCACTGAGCCGTTCCTGCCGACCAGCGCGGCGGTCTGGAGATCGCCGATGAGGGCGTAGTCCTCGATACGTTGTGTCACGCAGTGGCGTGTTCCCGCCATGGGCCGCTGTTAAGCAGTAACGGTTCAGCGCCGCGGACCCGCCGCCGCGGCCTCCCGCCCGCTGTCACGCGGGCGCGGGCGCCGGCTCCGCGGCCTGCTGAGCTGCCGCGGCCTCGCGATCACGCTTCTCACGGCGTACGAGGACCACCCAGCCGACCGGCACGGCCGCGGTGAACAGCCACCACTGGACGGCGTACGCCATGTGCGCGCCGATCGAGTCGTGGTCGGGGTCCGGGATCTGCTCGGGGCTGTCGCCCCCCGGCTCAGGAGCGGTCTGCTCCACATAGCCGCCGAGCACCGTCCGGCCCAGCGCCTTCGCCTGCTGCTCGCTGCTGATCAGCATGATCTGCCGGGGCGGCAGACCGGCCAGGTCCTTGATGCCGCTGGCCTTCGTCGTCTCGTCGGCCTTGAGCCGGCCGACGACGGTCACCGTGCCCTTGGGGGCGGGCGGAACGGAGGGGAACGCCTTCTGGTCGGCGTCCGTCGGGATCCAGCCGCGGTTGACGAGCACCGCCCGGCCGTCGGCCAGGACCAGCGGGGTCAGCACATGGAAGCCGACCCGGTCGTCGGCGGAGGTGCGGCGGCGTACGACGACCTCGTGCGCCGTGTCGAACGTGCCGGTGGCGGTGACCTTGCGCCAGTAGTCGGCGCGGGGGACGGTGTGCCCGGGCGAGGTGAGCTCGGTCACCGGGCGGGGCTTCGCCTCCAGATTCCTTGCGATCAGGGAGTTCTGTGTGACCCGGTGCTCGTGGCGGTGGAACTGCCAGAAGCCCAGCTCGATCATCGTGGGGATGAGAACGAGGGCGATGAGGGTGAGGATCACCCACTGCCGGGACAACAGGAAGCGGTACACCCCATGACCGTACAACTCGGGTCATGGGGTGCGGGGAGTGGGGTCCGGGAGCCGGCCGGCCGCTGCGGACGGCCGGACCGAGCGCGGGGCCGCGGCCCGGTCACACCTTGTCGACGATGCCCGTCCTCCCCTCCGCGCGGGCGCAGTGCGCTCCGCAGAACCAGTGGCCCTCGACCTCGACGCCCTGGCCGATGATCTGGACCCGGCAGTGCTCACAGATGGGCGCCATGCGGTGGATGGCGCAGGAGAAGCAGTCGAAGACGTGCACCGCGCCCTGCGCGTGCACCTCGAAGGACATGCCGTAGTCGTTTCCGCAAACCTCGCAACGTGCCATGCGCCACAGGGTGAGACCGAGGGCGGCGCCGGTGCGAGCGAGCGGTGGGCGAGTCGCGCCGGGTTCACTCCGAAGAGGGTGCCGGGACCGCCGACGACGAACCCGTGCCCGTGCCTGTGCCCGACGAGCCCCTGCCCGAGGACGAGCCGGGGGCCGAGCCTCTGCCCGGGGACGACGCCGCGCCTGACGCCGAGGCCGCACCCGAACGCGAGCCCGGCCCCGACGGCGCCGGAGCCACGTCCCGCAGCAGCTGGGTGAACGCCGCCTCGTCCACGACCGGCGTGCCGTACGACTGCGCCTTGACGATCTTCGACGTCGCCGACTCCGGGTCGTTCGTCACCAGCAGGCTCGTCAGCCGCGAGACGCTGCTCGCCACATGCAGCCCCGCCTCGATCGACCGGTCCTCCAGCAGCTCGCGGTCGACCGAGGTGTCCCCGGAGAACGCCACCCGCATCCCCTGCACCAGCTGCCCGCCCACCTCGTACCGGCCCGGATTGGGGTAGGGGCACGCCGGCCGCTTGCGCGAGGGACGCCAGCTGCTCTGGCCGTACGGGCCCGACCCCTGCGAACTCTGGCCGTACGAAGGCTGGTAGCCGATTCGCGGGGTCGCCGGCGAGTTCGACCACTCCGTCAGAGGACGGCACTCCAGCAGCGGCAGCCGCACCCCGCCGCGGGCCGCCGCCCGCAGACTCGGCCGAAACGCCTCCGCCAGCACCCGCGCGTCGTCCAGCGCGTGGTGCGCGCGCTGCTGCACGACGCCGAAGTGCGCGGCGAGCGACTCCAGCTTGTGGTTGGGCAGCGGCAGCCGCAGCTCCTTGGAGAGCGCGATCGTGCACAGCCGCTGCCGGGTGGGCGCGGTCCGGTCCGCGCGTGCGTACTCCCTGGCGATCATCGACCAGTCGAAGATGGCGTTGTGCGCGACGAGCACCCGGCCGTCGAGCCGCTCGGACAGCTCGCCGGCGATCTCGCCGAACAGCGGCGCGCCTTCCAGCACATCGGTCGTCAGACCGTGGATCCAGACAGGGCCCGGATCCCGCTCCGGATTGACCAGGGTGTACCAGTGGTCCTCGACCTCGCCCCGGGCGTCGAGGCGGTACACGGCAGCGGAGACTATCCGGTCGTCGCGGGCGAGTCCGGTGGTCTCCACGTCGACGACCGCGTACCCCTCGGGGTACGCGGCCGGCCACGCTGTCGCTGCTGTCGAATGATCGTCGAGCATGGTCACAGAGAATACGGGCCGGGACTGACAGTCCCCTACTCGCCCAGGTCCGGGCTCGGCGCCGGGACCGCCTCCGGCGCGGGGTCCGTCTCCCGGTCCCTCTCCCGGTCTTTCTCCGGGCTGAGTTCCGGGCTGAGTTCTGGGCCGAGTTCCGCGACGAGGTCGCCCGCGGTGACCCGCTCGAACCCGGGCTGCCCGTCGACCGGTCCGGGGAAGAGCCGGTAGCTCGTCCCGGTCGCCCCCGCGCCCGCAGCCGAGCCGTGCACCTGCGCGAGCAGCACCCGCCTGCCCGCGGTGAGCCCGTCGAGCCCAGCCGAAGCGGCCTTCAGATCCGGGGCGTTGGGAGCGGTCAGCCGGGCCGCGAAGGAGAGCGGGTCCTCGTCGGGCCGCCGGTGGTAGGTCCACAGCTCGCCGTCCCGCCGCACCACGGTGACCTCGCGCGTGCGCGCGCACGCGTGCCAGACGGCGAGGTCCCACAGGGTCGTACGGCTGCCGGAGCGGAAGTACGCGGACAGGTCGCGGGCGATCCTGCCGAGGTCGCCGGTGTGCGAGCGGATGCTCTGGAAGCCCCCGGCGGGCGGCAGATGGAGGTCCGTCCAGAGCGCCTCGCGGGTGCGCAGGTCGACCAGCATCGGCACACAGACGAGTGACTCGCCCGCGAGGTCGAAGCGCTGGCGGACCGTGCGCGGATCGTACGAGGAGTCGCGCGGGCCGTCGGCGTGCAGCTCCATGAAGCCCGCGAAGGCGTCGAGGAGCTCGTCGAAGGCCACGTTGTTGAAGCTGAACACGATCGGCATCGCGTACACCGAGCCGCTCGCCGCGAGGGCGGGCAGGTCCAGATCGACGTACTCGGTCGCGCCGTGGGGCGCCGGCGCCGAGGTCAGGTCGCCGGAGTGGACGGCGGCCCGCTCGGCGTGAACCAGGCTGGTGTAGTCGCAGAGCCCGGTGAACCGCCACTCCGCGTCGAACAGCGCGACCGACAGATCGAGGTCGACCCGGCGGTCGGCCGGCTGCGTCCAGTGCAGGAACAGCCGCAGGACGTCGCCCTCGGGCAGCGGCTGGGTGCTGCCCCTCGGCACGGCGACCAGCGTCTTCGCCGAGGCGTGCTCGGCGAACGGGACGACGAGGTCCGCGAGCCCCGAGTCGATCACCGCGTGGTCGTACGGCTCGCGGTCGCCGAGCCGCCTGAGCGCCTCCGCCTCCAGAAGCGCGCACACCCGCCCGGTCAGCGCGCGCGGCAGCGGCGCCCGGACCTCGTCCGTCGCGAAGGCGCGGGTGACCTCCCCGCGCGGGAAGAACACCCGCCGCCCGCCCGGACGGCAGCGCACGCGCAGCGAGCCGAGCGCGGACAGCAGCGGGCCCACCCCCGCCCTGGGCAGGGCGTGCGCGAGGGCCTCGGCGAGCGGCTCGGGGACGCTCTCCTCGCCCTGCTCCTCGGTGCGCAGCCGCAGCACATGGTCGAGGCGGCGCAGCAGCTCGCCGGGGCGCTGCCCCAGCAGCCGCAGGGCAGTGGGCAGATCGCGCCCGGCGAGGGCGACCTCGACCCCGCTGTTCCAGGTGACGGCCCGCAGCCGGCCGCCCTCGGCCCGCACCCACCTCGGGTGCCTGGCGGCGAGGTCCAGCAGCTCGGGGAAGGCCGCGGTGTCGGTCTCGCGGAGCACGGCGAAGGCGATCGCGGTCTTGGGATGCCGGGCGTACTGCTCGTACGGATGGAGGCTCTCGGCGGCGCGCTTCCAGACGCTCGGGTGCCGGCGGAGGTCCTCGATGAGCGAGGCCAGGTGCAGCCCGTCGAGCACGGCGAGGAGTTCGCGGCGCAGCGAGCGCGAGAGGCTGCGAAAGCGCGGCGGCTTCAGGAGGGCCGGGGCGCCGCCGGAGTGCACGGCGAGCAGCCGCAGGACATCGGTGGCGGTGGTGAGCCGCTCGCGCAGCAGCGGGCGCACGGCGGCCGCGGTGCGCGGGTCGCGGAGCAGGCTCCCGAGGACGAGCGCCTTGGTCTCCCGCACGGGAATGTCGTCCGGCAGCCAGCCGAGGCCGGCCGGCGCGACGGAGAGCAGTACGGACAGGTCGCCCTGGTCCTGTGGGGAGAGCGGCGTCTGGCGCGCCATCAGCAGGGCTGCCGCGGCCGCCGCTTCGGCGGCCGGATCGGCGCCGAGGGAGAGCAGCCGCAGCGTGCGGGCGGGGGCGCTGTTCCCGCGAGGGGCCCGGGCGGGCGGGACGGGCCGCAGGAACGGGTCGTCGCGGTCGATCCTGCGGTGGCAGATCGGGCAGCCCGAGTAGTCCGAGCCGTCCCAGCAGCCGCGGCACACCAGGTGCGCGCAGGGGGACACCGGATGGACGCTGCCGACCTCGCCGCACAGCACGCAGGGCTGCTCCGGGAGCTGGAGGAGCAGCGCGAACATCCGGTCCACGAAGAGCCGGCAGGCGTCGGCCGGGACGGTGAGCGGGAAGCGCTGGAAGAGCGGGGTGTGGGTCCTGTTGGAGCCGAGGAGGTCGTCGATCTGGGCGAGCACCTGCCTGCCCTCGCGGGCGAGGTCGATGTGGTCCAGGGCGGCGAAGGCGGCGTGCAGCGGCGCGGTCAACGCGTAGCCGCGGTCGAGGAACTCGCCTTCCAGCACCGCCAGGCGGGGTGCGGTGCGCGGGTCCTTGACGGGCGCCGGGAGGTGGTCGAGATGGACAGTCTGGGTGCGTCGGAGCAGCACGGACTGAAGTGTGGGCAATGTGGCCTCTCCGCGAGTGAACAGCGAGGCGGGGGCGGAGAGGGGGCACGCTACGGCCGTCGGAGGATGAGAAGGAAGCGCGCGGCGGAGCCGCCCCCGCTGCCGCTGATCCTAGGCAGGGGCGGTGCGGCGCCGCCATCGATTAATTCCCGTTCTCCTCGCGTGGCTCACCGGAGCCGAGCAGAGCGCTCGCCAGGGCTCGCACCGATGCCGTGAACAGCTTCTCGGGGTCGGGGGGCCGGGCCAGCGCCCGCGCCAGCGCCGGGTCGTGCTCGGCCGTCGTGGGGGACCACAGGTCGCCCACGCCCGGCGACTGCACGGGGGCGCGCTCGCGGTTGCGCTCGACCAGCAGGAAGCCGACGACCTGGAACTGGACGGCGCGCACCGCCTGCGCCGCCCGCGCGCCGCGCAGGCCCGCCGCGTGCACCTCGTGGACCAGGGCCTGCTGGGCGGGGAGGAACATCCGGTCGGTGAGGCCGCGTTCGTGGACCAGCGCGATGAGATGGGGGCGGGCCCGCAGCTCGCGGCGGAGCGCGCGGGCGACGGAGACGACGCGGTCGACGGGAGTGCGGCCGCGGGGCGCGATGGCGCCCATCTCCTGGACCGTGCGCTCCACCAGCGCGTCCAGCAGCGACTCGCGGTTGCCCACATGCCAGTAGATCGAGGTGACCGCGGTGCCGAGCTCGGCGGCGAGCTTGCGCATGGTGAGGGCGTCCGGGCCGTGCTGCCTGACGAGGTCCGCGGCGGCGCGAAGGACCTCTTCGCGGGTCAGGGCGGTGCGTGGCATCGGGCCCCATTTCTTCTGCGTGCACGGCTCTTTACCCTTCATCGGCGGCGGTGTAACTGTGTTACAGGCCAGACGGGTACGACCGGCGAAAGGTGGTACGACATGGCACGCGTACGGTACGGCGCACGCACCGAGGCCGAGATCACGGCGGCGGGCGCCTCCGGCTCCCAGCTCCCCGACATCTGGTCCACGGGCGTGGTCGCCGTGTGGGAGAGCGACCCGGACGCGGTGGCGGCCGTGCTCCCGCCGCCGCTGGGGCCCGGCGAGCGGCCGCTGGTGCGGGCCGGCATCAGCAGGGTCGACCTGGCCGGCTATCCCCTGGGCGCTGGCTCGGTCGCGGTCTCGGCGGTCCACGACGGGGTCGCCGGCTGGTATCCGCTCGTGATGCCGATGACCCATGAACGCGCCCTGACCGGCGGCCGCGAGGTCTTCGGCGAGCCCAAGAAGCTCGGCGAGGTGAGCGTCGAGCGGGACGGCCTGGTGGTGAAGGCGTTCCTCGCGCGGCACGGCATCGCCTTCGTGGAGGTGCGCGGAGCGGTCGCCGGACCGCTGCCGCTGCCCGAGCCCGCCGAGAAGACCGACTTCTACTTCAAGTTCCTGCCCGCCGTGGACGGCCAGGGCTTCGACGCCGACCCCGTCCTCGTCCACTGCGTGCGCAAGGAGAAGGTCCGCAGACTGGAGAAGGTCACCGGCGACGTGGTGCTGCGCGAGTCGATGTACGACCCGGTCGCCGACCTCCCCGTACGCCGCCTCGTCGAGATCACCGTCGGCGAGAAGACCACGGACCAGAAGGGCCGGGTCGTGGAGCGGGTGAGCGCGCAGGCCCTCCTCCCCTACATCCACCAGCGCTACGACGATCCGCGGCAGATCCTCAACGGTCCGCCGGAGGGGAGCGTCTGATGGAGCTGCGGCAGGGGCAGACGGCCGTCGTCACCGGCGCCGCGAGCGGCATCGGACTCGCCATGGCGCGGCGTTTCGCCCAGGAGGGGCTGAGGGTCGTCCTCGCCGACGTCGAGGAGGGTGCCCTGGAGAAGGCGGCGGCCGGGCTGCGCGAACAGGGCGCCGCCGTCCTCGCGCGCACCGTCGACGTCGGCGAACGGGACTCCGTGCAGGCCCTGGCGGACGCCGCGTACGAGCGGTTCGGCGCCGTGCACGTGCTGTGCAACAACGCGGGCGTCGGCTCCGGCGCCGAGGGCCGGATGTGGGAGCACGAGCCCAACGACTGGAAGTGGGCCTTCGCGGTCAACGTGTGGGGCGTCTTCCACGGGATCCAGGCCTTCGTCCCGCGCATGATCGCGGGCGGCGAGCCGGGCCATGTCGTCAACACCTCGTCCGGCGACGGCGGCATCGCCCCGCTGCCGACCGCCTCCGTGTACGCGGTCACCAAGGCGGCCGTCGTGACGATGACCGAGTCGCTGTACGCGCATCTCAAAGCGGAGCACGCGCGCGTGGGCGCCTCGGTCCTCTTCCCCGGGCCGCACATGCTGCGCACCGGGCTGTGGGAGTCGCACCGCAACCGCCCCTCGCGCTATGCGAAGGAGCGGCCGCGCAAGACCCCGTACCGCAGCCTCGGCCAGTGGGAGACGGCGATGCGCGACGCCGGGCGCGAGGTGGTCTTCACACCGGTCGAGGAGGTCGCCGAGCACGTCGTGGACGGGATCCGCGCCGACCGGTTCTGGATGCTCCCGGCGAGCGAGCGCAGCGACGAGCAGATCAGGGCCAGGTCGCAGTCGATGCTCGACCGGGCCGACCCGTCGTACCTGGAAAGCTTCATTCTCGACGAGCAAGGGTGAGGTGGGCACGTTGAGCGCTCCGAACGACCCGTATCTGATCGTCTCCTCCGACTGCCACGCCGGGCTGCCCACCGAGCGGTACCGGCCCTATCTCGACGCCCGCTTCCACCGGGACTTCGACGACTTCCTCGCCGGGCGCGACCGCCGCCGCGAGGAGATGACGCGGCTGGGCGTGCGCACCGAGGCGTTCGCGGCCAAGTGGTTCAGCGACAACGAGGAGGGCCTGCGCGGCGGCTGGGACGCCGCCCAGCGGCTCAAGGAGCTCGACGGCGACGGCGTGGCCGCCGAGGTCGTCTTCCCCGACGCGGACGCCGTCGACAGCCGGACCGCGGCGCCCTTCGGCGTCGGCCTCGGACTCTGCGGCGACCAGGACCCCGAGCTCGGCATGGCGGGCGCGCAGGCGCACAACCGCTGGCTGGCCGAGTTCGTGGGCGGGGACGCCGAGAACGCGGCACGGCACTGCGGAGTGGCCCTGCTGCCCATCACGGGCGAGGTAGACCGAGTGGTCGCCGAGATCCACCGGGCGAAGGAGTCCGGCCTGGGCGCCCTGATGATCCCCTCCATGTGGGTGGACAAGGCCCCCTACCACGATCGCCGCTACGACCCCGTCTGGGCGGCGGCGGCCGAGACCGGGATGCCGATGGTCACCCACTCGGGCGCCGCGCCGCGCCACGAGTACGGCGACCATCTGGGCATCTACGTCTCCGAGGTCACCTGGTGGCCGGCCCGCCCGCTGTGGTTCCTGCTCTGGTCCGGGGTGTTCGAGCGCCACCCCGGGCTGCGGTTCGGGGTGGCCGAGTCGGGCTGCTGGTGGCTGCCGAACCTGCTCTGGTTCATGGACCGGCTCTACCTCGGAGCGCACGGCGGGAAGAAGCTGTCGCCGTTCGCCGAGCTGAAGCGGCCGCCCAGCGAGTACCTGGACCGCCAGATCTTCGTCTGCGCCACCAACACCAAGCGGCGCGAGCTCGCCCAGCGGTACGAGATCGGCGTCGACAACATCCTGTGGGGCAGCGACTTCCCGCACCCGGAGGGCACCTGGCCCGACACGCGCGGATGGCTGAAGCGGACCTTCCATGACATCCCGGTCGCCGAGACCCGCCGCATGCTGGGCCTCGCGGCCGCGGAGGTCTTCGGCTTCGACACGGCCAGGCTCGCCCCGATCGCCCGCCGCATCGGCCCCACCCCCGCCGAGCTGGGCCAGCCCGAGGACCAGCGGGCCGTCGAGGACTCCTGGGCGCGGTCCCGCGAGGTGGGCCGCCACTGGCTCACCGACCACGACTTCCCGGTGATGGGAGCACGCTGATGGACCGGTACACCGTCATCTCCGCCGACTGCCACGCCGGCGCCGACCTCCTCGACTACCGGCCGTACCTGGAGAAGAAGCACCACGCCGAGTTCGACGCCTGGGCTGCCGCCTACGTCAACCCCTTCGAGGACCTGCTGGCCGACACCGCCGACCGCAACTGGAACTCCGACCGGCGCCTGGCCGAGCTGGAGGCCGACGGCATCGTCGCCGAGGTCGTCTTCCCCAACACCATCCCGCCGTTCTTCCCCAGCGCGTCGCTGATGGCCCCCGCGCCGACCCGGGAGGACTACGAGCGGCGCTGGGCCGGGCTGCGCGCCCACAACCGCTGGCTCGCCGACTTCTGCGCCGCAGCGCCGGGCCGCCGCGCCGGCGTCGCGCAGATCCTGCTCAACGACGTCGACGACGCGGTCGAGGAGATCCACTGGATCAAGGAGGCCGGGCTCACCGGCGGGATCACCCTGCCCGGCACGCCGCCGGGCTCCGGCCTTCCCGAGCTGCACGCGCAGCGGTACGACCCGATCTGGGCGGCCTGCGCGGAGCTCGGGCTGCCGGTCAACCACCACGGCGGCTCCGGCTCCCCTCCGCTGGGCGACGAGCCGGCCGCCCGGGCCGTCTTCATGGTGGAGGCCACCTGGTTCTCGCACCGGGCGCTATGGCACCTCATCTTCGGCGGCGCCTTCCGCCGTCATCCGGACCTCAAACTCGTTCTCACCGAGCAGGGCTCCGGCTGGATCCCCGGCGTGCTCGACATGCTGGACTACTACCACGGGCGGCTGGTCGCCTCCGCCTCCCGGGCGGCCACGGCCGAGTCCAAGTTCGGCGCGGGCCTGGCCGCGTCCATGGGCAAGGGGCCGAGCGAGGTCTGGCGGGAGAACTGCTTCGTCGGCGCGAGCTTCATGCGCCCGCACGAGGTGCCGCTGCGCGACCGGATCGGCCTCGACAAGATCATGTGGGGCAGCGACTACCCGCACGACGAGGGCACCGCTCCCTACTCCCGCGAAGGCCTGCGCATCGCCTACGCGGGGCTGCCGCGCGAGGAGGTGGCCGCCATGGTCGGCGGCAACGCGGCGCGCGTGTACGGCTTCGACCTCGCCGCCCTCGACGCCGTCGCCGCACGGGTGGGGCCGGCGGTGTCGGAGATCGCCGAGCCGCTGAAGGAGGTACCCGCGGACGCGACCAGCCCCGCGTTCGCACCGGGCGGGTCGGTCCGCGTGTGGTGAACGGGGGAGTGAGACCCTCGCCGGATGAGTGAAGCGCCCCACGGCGAGGCCCCGGGCGAGGCCCACGACCAGGGCCCCGGCCAGGCCCATGACGAGGCCCACGGCGAGGCGTTGGGCGCCCGTCTCAACTGGCTCAGGGCCGCGGTGCTGGGCGCCAACGACGGCGTCGTGTCCACCGCGGGCCTCGTCGTCGGCGTCGCCGGGGCGACCGACTCGCGCGCCGCCCTGCTCACCGCGGGCCTCGCGGGCCTGCTGGCGGGCTCGATGTCGATGGCGGCGGGCGAGTACGTCTCCGTCTCCACCCAGCGCGACTCCGAGAAGGCGGCGCTCGCGATGGAGAGGCGCGAGCTGCGCGAGCAGCCCGAGGAGGAGCTGGCGGAGCTGACCGCCCTGCTGGCGGAGCGCGGCCTGTCCGAGGAGGTGGCCCGCGAGGCCGCGGTCCAGCTCACCGAGCGCGACGCCCTGCGCGCCCACGCGCGCGTGGAGCTCGGCATCGACCCGGACGCGCTGGCCAACCCCTGGCACGCGGCGGGAGCGAGCTTCCTCGCCTTCACGGCCGGCGCGCTGCTCCCGCTCCTCGCGATCGTGCTCCCGCCGGCGTCCTGGCGGCTGTACGTCACCGTGCTCTCGGTCCTCGGGGCGCTCGCCCTCGCCGGCTGGGCGAGCGCCCGGCTGGGGCGGGCCGCGGTGAGACCGGCGGTGCTCCGCAACGTGGGCGGGGGAGCGCTGGCGATGGCCGTGACCTACGCGGCCGGGTCGCTTCTGGGAGCCGCGGGAGTGTGAGGCCGGGGGCCGCGGGCCGGGGCGGTTGGCGGAAGTCGCCAAAAGCAGCTGACAACCTGTCTCGCATACTTGTGGGTAACACCGTCTAGCCGCGCCCTCGCGCCGCGTCTACGGTGCTCGCATGCCGAATCTGCCCGATGTCGTGCTGTGGTCCATCCCCGCCTTCGTGCTGCTCACCGTCCTCGAGATGGTCGGCTACCGGCTCCACCCCGACGAGGACGCCGCCGGATACGAGGGCAAGGACGCCGCGACCAGCGTCGGCATGGGACTCGGCAGCCTCTTCTTCGACGCGCTGTGGAAGATCCCCGTCGTCGCGATCTACACCGCGGTCTACGAGCTCACCCCCGCCCGCGTCCCCGTCCTGTGGTGGACCGTCCCGCTGATGCTGCTCGCGCAGGACTTCTTCTACTACTGGTCCCACCGCGGCCACCACGTCGTGCGGATCCTGTGGGCCTGCCATGTGGTGCACCACTCCAGCAGGAAGTTCAACCTCTCCACCGCGCTGCGCCAGCCCTGGACCAGCCTGACCAGCTGGCCCTTCTATCTGCCGCTCATCGCCTGCGGTGTGCACCCGGCCGCGCTCGCCTTCTGCTCGTCCGCCAACCTCGTGTACCAGTTCGGCGTGCACACCGAGCGGATCGGCAAGCTGCCGCGGCCCGTCGAGTACGTACTGAACACGCCCTCCCACCACCGGGTGCACCACGCCTCCCAGGGCGGCTATCTGGACCGCAACTTCGGCGGGATCCTGATCGTCTGGGACCGGCTCTTCGGGTCCTTCGCGCTCGAGACCGAGCGGCCCGTCTACGGGCTCACCAAGAACATCGACACCTTCAACCCGCTGCGGGTCGCCACCCACGAGTACGCGGCCATCGCCAGGGACGTCCGCGCGGCGGCCACTTGGCGCGAGCGGGCCGGACGGATCTTCCACGGGCCCGGCTGGCAGCCGGCGGGCGCGGCGACCCCGGCGGGCACGGCCCCGGCCCCCGACTCGGCGCCGGCAGGGCCGCCGCTTGCCGGGGCTGCCCTGCCCACGGCTCAGGCGAGGCGGTCTGCGGCGTAGGCGTCGACGGCGTCGCGCTGGAACGCCGCCAGGCCGGTCCTTCCGGCCCTGGTCACGACCGTAGGAGCTGCAGCAACGGCAACCACAAGCCCGTAAGCCTCAGAGCCCGTTCAGCGCCAGCTGGGCGCGTCCGTCCCCCAACGCCCGCTCGGACGCGCCCAGTCGGCGGGGCCGCCCTCGAAGGAGACCGCGGGCAGCGCGTACCGCAGCCGCCCTTGCGCGCTGTCCCGCTCCGTGAGCCAGGGCTCCGGATCCCAGCCGGGCTGCGCGTCGGAGGCGTCGGAGGCCTTGTCGAGCCCGTTGACCAGCCACGCCGCCGTCTGGGTCAGGGCGAGCTCCACCAGCCTGGCCCTGCCGTCGTCGTGCTGCTCGGCCAGCGCCCGCAGCACGCCCGCCGCCAGCAGATAGCCGGTGCCGTGGTCCAGGGCCTGGGCGGGCAGCGCGCCCGGCTCGTCCGCCTCGCCCTCGAACTCGGCGATGCCCGTGGCCGTCTGCACCAGGCTGTCGAAGCCGCGCCGCCCATGCCAGGGCCCGTACGCGCCCCAGGCCGACAGCCGCGCGATCACCAGCCCAGGGCGGCGCGCCGCGAGCGCCGCCGGCGTCAGCCCGGGGAAGCGTTCCAGGGCGCCGGGCCGGTACCCGAGCACGACCACGTCGGCGCTCTCCAGCAGCTCCTCGAAGACCCGCAGGCCGTCGTCGGCCCCTAGGTCGAGCAGGGCGGACCGCTTTCCCATCCCCGTGTCGTCGTGCGCCTCCTGACTCTCCGGCAGCCCCGGCGAGTCGATCCGCAGCACGTCCGCGCCCAGCAGCGCCAGCGTGCGGGTGGCGACCGGCCCGGCGAGCACCCGGGTGAGGTCGAGGACGCGCAGCCCGGCGGCCGGAAGCAGCGCGTCCCCGGCCGGCTCGGGCAGCCTGCGCGGCGGCTGCGGCGCGTCCAGCCCCTCCACCGGCGCGCTCGTCAGCAGCGGCCGGCCCGCCGCCAGACGTCCCTGCGGGTGCGCCGCCCACTCCTCCAGCCCGCGGGCGGCGACGGCCAGACCGCCCGCCGCGTACGCCCTCTCCTCGACGTCCGCGGCCCCGAGCGCGCCGATCGCCGCGCCGAGCGCCTCGGAGCCCGCGTCCGGCGGCAGATCGAGGGCGGCGAGCAGCCGGGCCCGGTGGTGCGGATAGTTGGCGTGCGTACGGACGAACCCGTCGGCCGCCCGCCAGAAGCGCGACAGCGGAGCGAACGTCGTCGGGGCCCGGCCGTCGACCCGCACCAGCCGGTCGCTGAGGAACGCGGCGGTCACCGCTCCGGCGTCGACCCGCACGGCCGGCACGGCGCCGCCGGTGCGCCGGGCGGCCAGCTCGGCCGCGGCCAGCGCGCAGACCGCGACGGCGGAGCGCGCCAGCTCCAGCACGGGCAGCCGGGAGGGCAGTCCGCCCGTGCCCTGGTGACGTACCCGGTCGAGAAGGGCGGGATCGCCGCCGAGTGCCGCCCAGGCGTGGGCCGTTCCGCTCTGTGAGGCATGCGATGTAGTGGCCATGCACGCACTATGGCACTGCGTGCCACGCACAGAGGGCCGGACGCGGAACTCCGCGCCCGGCCCCCGAAGGTGCGATTACCGGCGAACCGCGTCCAGGGCGTCGGCGACGCCCGTTCCGTAGAAGCCGTTGTCGCGCTTGGAGCCCTCGCAGACCGCGTCGACGACGCCGTCGCCGTTGATGTCGTACGGGTTGGTGCAGGCGGTGTCGTCGGCCTGCTTGTAGAGCAGCGCCTTGACCGCGGCCGGGGAGGCCGACCGGTGGGTCGACTTGATCAGCGCGACGACGCCCGCGACATGCGGAGACGCCATCGAGGTGCCGGCCTTGTAGCCGTACTTGCCGCCCGGAAGCGTGGACAGGATCCGGCCGTCCGTGGCCGGGGCGTCCGGCTTCTGGAACGCGGTCGAGTCGCCGCCGGGAGCGGAGATGTCGACCACGCCGTGGCCGTAGTTGGAGTACGAGGACTTCAGGTTCTTCGCGCCCAGAGCGGAGACGGTGACGACGCCGGGTATCTGGGTCGGGATGTCCAGGCACTCGCGCGGGTTGACGATCCGCTCGGCCGGAGTGGTGTCGTTGGGGCTGCTGGTGTCGGTGAGCTGGTCCGCGGCGAGGTCCATGCGGGAGTTGCCGGCTGCCGCGACGTTCACCGCGCCCTTGCGCTCCGCGTAGCGGATGGCCCGCGCGTGGGCGTCGATCAGGGCCTTCTGATCGGCGTCGTTCTTGCAGTTGAACAGCCACGGGTCGGTGTAGTAGCTGTTGTTCGTCACGTCGACGCCGTGCTCGGCGGCCCACACGAAGCCGCAGACGACGGCCTCGGTGTAGAAGAAGCCGTCGGGCTGCGACACCTTGATGCCGGAGACCTTCACGCCGGGAGCGACGCCGGTGACGCCGACGCCGTTCTTGGCCGCGGCTATGGTGCCCGCGACGTGCGTGCCGTGGTCGCTCTCGTCCGGGCCCGGACGCCAGGCGCCGTCCGCCGTGTTGGGCACGCCGCCCACACAGCTGACCGACGCGCCGCGGTCGAAGTTCGGAGCGAGGTCCGGGTGGGTGTCGTCGACGCCGGTGTCGATGACCGCGACCGTGACCTTCTTGCTGCCCAGCGACTTCTGGTGGGCCTTGTCCGCCTTGATGGCCCCCAGGTCCCACTGGAGGGGCTCGAGCGGGTCCTGGTCGTCGCCCGCCTTCGCCGCCGCCGACTGGGCCTCGGCGGCGGTGAGCGGACGCTCCGACTCGATGGCCGTGTCGCCCGCGGCGGCCAGCGGGGCCGTACGCGTGGCGCCGGCCGACTGAACGCCCCTGACCGTGCGGATCGTCTTGGCGAAGTCGGGGTTCTGCGAGTGGACGACGATGACGCCTATCTGGTCGTAGGCGATCACCGCCGTGCCGCCGGCCTTGGCTATCGCCTTCTTGACCGCCTTGGCGGTTCCCTGCCCGCCGTCGACGTTCACCACATAGGACAGCTTCGGACCGTCGGTCCGGACCGCGGCCGGCGCGCTCTCGGCCGGAGCGGCCGAGGCCGCGCCCGCCGGGAGGAAGCCGAGCGAGGCCGTGAGCGCCAGACCGGCAGGCAGAGCGAGTGCGCGCCGCCGTCTGGATCCCAGATGAGCCATGGGTTCTCCACATCATCCGTGTCAACCGCCCAGACCCCTGTGAATGGGCGGGTACATGACCAGCGAAGCTATCGCTGATCATGCGGCCCCTTCAATGAGTTGGGGGAAGAAATCGGAAGCAAAAAGGCCGATGTTGAACCGGTGCGGCGCGCTCTCCGTGCCGTTGTCAGGGGGTGGAGCAACATCAACACCCCCGACAGTGAGGACCCCCCATGACCCTGCCCACCGCACCCGTGTCGCGAGGAGATTCCGTGGCCACCGATGCACCGCCGCCCCCCGGCGTAACGGACGCCAGCCCCGCTCAGCCCACGACGGAGGCCTTCGTCGAGATGCAGGAGAGCGCCGAGTTCGGCGAACTGCGCCGCGCCTACCGCTCCTTCGCCTTCCCCCTGACCGTGGCGTTCATCGCCTGGTACCTGCTGTACGTGCTGCTCTCGAACTACGCCGGCGGCTTCATGGGGACCAAGGTCTTCGGCAACATCAACGTCGCCCTCGTCTTCGGCCTCGCCCAGTTCGCCACCACCTTCCTCATCGCCTGGCTCTACTCGCGCCACGCCGCGGCCAAGCTCGACCCGAAGTCCGAGGCGATCAAGTCCCGCATGGAGGCCGACGTATGAGCGCCGCGTACGCCGCACACCCCGCCGTCCAGCTCGCCGCCGAAGGGGCGAGCGAGCACCGGCCGCTGATCATCACGCTCTTCGCGGCCTTCGTCGTCGCGACCCTGTTCATCACCGTGTGGGCGGGACGGCAGACCAAGAGCGCCTCCGACTTCTACGCGGGCGGCCGCCAGTTCACCGGCTTCCAGAACGGACTCGCGGTCTCCGGCGACTACATGTCCGCCGCGTCCTTCCTCGGCATCGCGGGCGCCATCGCCCTCTTCGGCTACGACGGCTTCCTGTACTCCATCGGCTTCCTGGTCGCCTGGCTGGTCGCGCTGCTGCTGGTCGCCGAGCCGCTGCGCAACTCCGGCCGCTACACCATGGGCGACGTGCTGGCCTACCGCATGCGCCAGCGCCCGGTCCGCACCGCCGCCGGCACCTCGACCATCGTCGTGTCGATCTTCTACCTGCTGGCGCAGATGGCCGGCGCGGGCGTGCTGGTCTCGCTCCTGCTCGGCATCACCAGCGACGCCGGCAAGGTCGCCATCGTCGCGCTCGTCGGCGTGCTGATGATCGTGTACGTCACCATCGGCGGCATGAAGGGCACCACCTGGGTGCAGATGGTCAAGGCGGTCCTGCTCATCGCGGGCACCCTGCTCATCACCTTCCTGATCCTGCTGAAGTTCGACTTCAACCTCTCCGACCTGCTGGGCACCGCGGCCTCCAACAGCGGCAAGGGGTCGGCCTTCCTGGAGCCCGGCCTCAAGTACGGCGCGACGGGCACCTCGAAGCTGGACTTCATCTCGCTCGGCATCGCCCTGGTCCTGGGCACCGCGGGCCTGCCGCACATCCTGATCCGCTTCTACACCGTGCCCACGGCCAAGGCCGCCCGTAAGTCCGTGAACTGGGCCATCGGCATCATCGGCGCGTTCTACCTGATGACGATCGTGCTCGGGTTCGGCGCGGCCGCGCTGCTCAAGCCCGGCGACATCATCGCCTCGAACAAGGCGGGCAACACGGCGGCGCCCCTGGCCGCCCTGGAGATCGGCGGCGGCTCCGGATCCACCGGGGGCGCGATCCTCCTCGCGGTGATCTCCGCGGTCGCCTTCGCCACCATCCTCGCGGTGGTCGCCGGACTGACCCTGGCGTCCTCGTCGTCCTTCGCGCACGACATCTACGCCAACGTGATCCGCAAGGGCAAGGCCACCGAGAAGGAGGAGGTCCGCGCCGCCCGCTGGGCGACCGTCGCCATCGGCGTCGTCTCCATCGGCCTCGGCGCCCTCGCCCGCGATCTGAACGTCGCCGGGCTGGTCGCCCTCGCCTTCGCGGTCGCCGCGTCCGCGAACCTGCCGACGATCCTCTACAGCCTGTTCTGGAAGAGGTTCACCACGCAGGGCGCGCTCTGGTCCATCTATGGCGGTCTGACGTCCTCGGTGGTGCTGGTGCTCTTCTCGCCGGTCGTCTCCGGCAAGCCCACCTCGATGTTCAAGAGCATGGACTTCTACTGGTTCCCGCTGGAGAACCCGGGCATCGTCTCGATCCCGCTGGGCTTCCTGCTCGGCTGGCTCGGCTCGATCCTGACCAAGGAGAAGGCCGACGCCAGCAAATACGCCGAACTGGAGGTCAAGTCCCTCACCGGCATCGGCGCCCACTGACTGGGCTGTCGCACCAGTCCGCGCGGCGGCCGTGTCGTAGAGTCCTACGACACGGCCGCGCCTCTCCTCGTGACAATCGGGCCCCTTCGTCGTCATACGTCTGGCGTAGGCTCGAAACCAATCAGTTCCGCGAATAGGGGAGGGGGCCCACCGTGCTCGTCGACACCTATGGCCGTGTGGCCACTGACCTGCGCGTTTCTCTCACAGACCGGTGCAATCTGCGCTGTTCGTACTGCATGCCGGAAGAGGGCCTGCAGTGGCTCGCCAAGCCCGATCTGCTCACCGACGACGAGATCGTCCGGCTGATTCGCATCGCCGTGAGCGACCTCGGCGTCACCGAGGTCCGCTTCACCGGCGGCGAGCCGCTGCTGCGGCCCGGCCTGGTCGGCATCGTCGAGCGCTGCGCCGCCCTGGAGGCCCGCCCCAGGATGTCGCTGACCACCAACGGCATAGGCCTCCAGCGCACCGCCGTCGCCCTCAAGGCCGCCGGCCTCGACCGGGTCAACGTCTCCCTCGACACCCTGCGGCCCGACGTCTTCAAGACGCTCACCCGCCGCGACCGCCACAAGGACGTGCTGGCGGGCCTGGCAGCCGCCCGCGACGCCGGCCTCACCCCGGTCAAGGTCAACACCGTCCTGATGCCGGGCCTGAACGACGACGAGGCCCCCGACCTGCTGGCCTGGGCCGTCGACCAAGGCTACGAGCTGCGGTTCATCGAGCAGATGCCCCTCGACGCCCAGCACGGCTGGAAGCGCGACGGCATGATCACCGCGGGCGACATCCTGCAGTCGCTGCGCACCCGCTTCACCCTCGCCCCGGAGGACGACGCGGCGCGCGGCTCCGCCCCCGCCGAGCGCTGGACCGTCGACGGCGGACCGCACCGCGTCGGCGTGATCGCCTCGGTCACCCGCCCCTTCTGCTCCGCCTGCGACCGCACCCGGCTCACCGCCGACGGCCAGGTCCGCACCTGCCTCTTCGCCCGCGAGGAGACGGACCTGCGCGCCGCGCTGCGCTCGGACGCGCCGGACGCGGAGATAGCCCGCATCTGGAAGCTGGCGATGTGGGGCAAGAAGGCGGGCTCGGGGCTGGACGACCCGTCGTTCCTTCAGCCCGACCGGCCGATGTCAGCCATCGGAGGCTGAGCCGGCGCCCTTCTCCCACTCCTCGAGCGTCACGACGTCCTTGAGGAAGCCGCGCAGACCCAGGAAGTTCGAGAGGTGCTCCCGGTGCTCCTCGCACGCGAGCCAGGTCTTGCGGCGCTCGGGAGTGTGCAGCTTCGGGTTGTTCCAGGCGAGGACCCAGACGGCGGCGGCGCGGCAGCCCTTGGCGGAGCAGATCGGGGTTTCGTCACTCACTCTTGCGTCTCTTACGTCCGTACGGGAAAGACGGCCACGGCCACAAAGGCGACGCCGAGCAGCCACGGGGGGAGCTGCCCGGCGTCGGTCCGTCGCTCCGACGGGGGATGCGGAGCGCACAGAAAGTATGTCACGGGGAACGGGGTGTCGTGCACTGGAACTTCACGATTGATCTGAGCTTTTCTTGAGCTGGCCAGGCCGTGTGGCATCAGGTCTGTTCGCGCTCGGGCGGCCGCTCGGAGGCGTCCTGTTCGAATACATCGGCGGGCTGTGCGGCTTCCGGCTCGGGTTCCGCAAAGGGGCGCTCGTCGACCGGCTCGATCATCGGGCGGGTGGGCGCGGGGACGAACGTGGACGGCAGCGAAGGGGCGTTCTCGCGGCCCGCGTTGGCGATCACCACGGAGATGTAGGGGAGGAGGATGCCGAGCACCAGGGCCACGATCGCCACATGGCGTTCGACGTTCCACAGGACCGCGGCGAGGATCACCGAGACGGTCCGCACCGACATGGAGATCACATAGCGGCGCTGCCGGCCGCGCACGTCGTCGGCGAGTCCCTGGCGGGCGCCTGTGATCCGGAAGACCTCAGTGCCGCCGTGCTTCCGCATCACGTTCCACCACCGTTTCCCTGCCGGACGCTCCCAGGTCCGGACAGCTTCCACGGTACGCCCGCGCTGCGACGCCTACGAGAGCGGGTCGGCGTCCGCCTGCGTGCGCGCCCTGCGCCGTAGCGCGTACGGCCCTGCCCGACATGCGCTGTATGGCCCCTGCGCCGACACTGACGGAGTAACTGCTCACGCGGAGCCGTACGAGGAGGCAGGCCATGGGCTGGTTGTGGGCGATCATCGTGGGATTCGTGCTCGGTCTGATCGCGAAAGCGATCATTCCCGGTAAGCAGCACAGTCCACTGTGGCTGATCACCATCTTCGGCATCGCCGGCGCGGTCCTCGGCAACTGGCTCGCGGTGGCCTTCGGCATCGGCGAGACCGCGGGCATCGACTGGGGCCGGCACGCGCTGCAGCTCGGGGCCGCCGTGCTGATCGTGTTCCTGGGCGACATGGCCTACAGCTCGATCCGGGGCAGCAGACAGAAGGCCTGAGCGGGCGGGGCCGGCGCGGTCCCGCCCCACGAACCCTCGACGAACGGCTGCGGCCGGGCGGGCACGATGCCCACCCGGCCGCCGCCGTGTCCGCCCCGAGGGGCCGCCGTCAGCCGGCGGCCACCTCGACGGCCGCCAGGTTCTTCTTGCCCCGGCGCAGCACCAGCCAGCGGCCGTGCAGCAGGTCCTCGGACGAGGGCACGGCGTCCTCGGCGGCGACCTTCGCATTGTTCACGTAGGCCCCGCCCTCCTTCACCGTGCGGCGGGCGGCGGACTTGCTCGCCGACAGACCGACCTCCACGAGCATGTCCACGACCGGGACCAGCTCGCCGACCCGGGCGTGCGGCACCTCGGCGAGCGCGGCGGCCAGCGTCGCCTCGTCCAGCTCCGCCAGCTCGCCCTGCCCGAAGAGCGCCTTGGACGCGGCGATGACCCCGGCGCACTGCTCCGCGCCGTGCACCAGCGTCGTCAGCTCCTCGGCCAGCGCGCGCTGGGCCGCGCGGGCCTGCGGACGCTCCTCGGTGAGCTTCTCCAGCTCCTCCAGCTCCGCGCGGCTGAGGAAGCTGAGGATGCGCATGTACGTGGAGATGTCCCGGTCGTCCACGTTCAGCCAGAACTGGTAGAACGCGTACGGCGTCGTCATCTCCGGGTCCAGCCAGACCGCGCCGCCCTCGGTCTTGCCGAACTTCGTGCCGTCCGACTTGACCATCAGCGGCGTGGCCAGAGCGTGCACCGAGGCGTGCGGCTCCAGTCGGTGGATCAGGTCCAGACCGGCCGTGAGGTTGCCCCACTGGTCGCTGCCGCCCTGCTGGAGGGTGCAGCCGTGGCGGCGGTACAGCTCCAGGAAGTCCATGCCCTGGAGCAGCTGGTAGCTGAACTCGGTGTAGCTGATGCCCTGGTCGGACTCGAGCCGGCGGGCGACCGAGTCCTTGGTCAGCATCTTGTTGACGCGGAAGTGCTTGCCGATGTCCCGGAGGAACTCGATGGCGGACATGCCCGCCGTCCAGTCCAGGTTGTTGACCATGACCGCGGCGTTGTCGCCCTCGAAGGAGAGGAACGGCTCGATCTGCGCGCGCACCCGCTCGACCCAGAGCGCGACGGTCTCCGGGTCGTTCAGCGTCCGCTCGGCGCTCGGCTTCGGGTCGCCGATCTGACCCGTCGCCCCGCCCACCAGCGCCAGCGGGCGGTGGCCCGCCTGCTGGAGCCGGCGCATGGTGAGGGCCTGCACCAGATGGCCCACATGCAGGCTGGGGGCCGTCGGGTCGAAGCCGCAATAGAACGTGACGGGACCGTTCGCGAGCGCCTTGCGCAGAGCGTCCTCGTCAGTGGACAGGGCGAACAGCCCGCGCCACTTCAGCTCGTCGACGATGTCCGTCACGTTCGTGTCTCTCCTTGAACGAATCTGATGGGTGACCTCAGTCTATGGGTCACACGCCCTGGCTCACCGAGCTCATGTTGAAGTCGGGAATCCGCAGCGCCGGCATCGCGGCCCTGGTGAACCAGTCGCCCCACTCGCGCGGCAGCGTCTTCTCCGTGCGGCCCGCCTCCGTGGCCCGGGAGAGCAGGTCGACCGGCGACTCGTTGAACCGGAAGTTGTTGACCTCCCCGACGACCTCGCCGTTCTCCACCAGATAGACGCCGTCCCGGGTCAGCCCGGTCAGCAGCAGCGTCGCCGGGTCGACCTCGCGGATGTACCAGAGGCAGGTCAGCAGCAGCCCGCGCGCGGTCGCGGAGACCATCTGCTCCAGCGAGCGCTCGCCGCCCGCGTCCATGATCAGGTTCCCGGCCCCGGGCGCGACCGGCAGCTTCGTCAGACCGGCGCTGTGCCGGGTGGTGACCAGGTGCTCCAGCTTTCCGTCCCGGATCCAGTCGGTCGCCGCCAGCGGCAGGCCGTTGTCGAAGACGGAGGCGTCGTCGCCGGAGGAGTGCGCGATCACGAACGGCGCGGACTCCAGACCCGGCTCGCGCGGGTCGCTGCGCAGGGTGAGCGGCAGCGGGGAGAGCGTCTCGCCGACGCGGGTGCCGCCGCCCGGCTTGGAGAAGACCGTGCGGCCCTCGGAGGCGTCCCGGGCCGCGGCCGACCACAGCTGGTAGATCAGCAGGTCGGCGACCGCGGTGGGCGGCAGCAGCGTCTCGTACCGCCCGGCGGGCAGGTCGATGCGGCGCTCGGCCCAGGCCAGGCGCTGCGCCAGCTCGGCGTCGAGCTGGGCGGGGTCCACGTCCTTGAAGTCCCGCGTGGAGCGGCCCGCCCAGGCGGAGCGGGAGTGGCCGTCGGCAGCCGCGGGGGCCTTGGCGTTCAGCTCCAGCGTGCCGTTGGGCTGGTCGTGGCGCAGACGCAGACCGGTCGAGGCGCCGAGGTAGGTGGAGGTGAGCTCGTGGTTGGCGAAGCCGTACAGCTCGCGCTTGCCGGCCCTGGCCCGCGCGAAGGCCTCGCCGAGCGCGGGCGCGAAGTCCGCGAAGACGGTGGAGTCCGTCTCGGCGGGCGCGTCCGTGAAGTCGGGCGACGCGGGGACCGAGTCGATCAGCGGCTGGGCGTCCTCGGCGGGCCCGGCGCCGCGCGCGGCGGCCTCGGCGGCGCGCACCAGCGGCTCCAGGTCGTCCGCGGTCACGGCGGACCGGGACACGACGCCGGACGCGGCGCCCTCCTTGCCGTCCACGGTGGCGATCACCGTGAGGGTACGGCCGCGGGTGACGCCGTTGGTGGTCAGCGCGTTGCCGGCCCAGCGCAGATTGGCGGAGGACTGCTCGTCGGCGATGACAACGCAGCCGTCGGCGGCCGACAGCTCCAGGGCCCGCTCGACGATCTCGTGCGGCTTGCTGATGCGGCTCATCGGCCGGCCTCCTGCGTGATGGTGAGACGGTGCGTGCCCAGAGGAAGCCCCTCGGACCCCCAGGCGACTGCGCGAGAAACGCGCGTCGGCCGGCGAAGTGCGCGGCGAGCGCTCATCGACCCGCCTCCTGCGTCGTGTTGAGGATGTTCACACCGCGGAACAGCGCGGAGGGACAGCCGTGGGAGACCGCCGCGACCTGGCCCGGCTGGGCCTTGCCGCAGTTGAACGCGCCGCCCAGGACGTACGTCTGCGGCCCGCCCACCTTGTCCATCGAGCCCCAGAAGTCCGTCGTCGTCGCCTGGTAGGCCACGTCCCGCAGCTGGCCGGCCAGCCGGCCGTTCTCGATGCGGAAGAACCGCTGCCCGGTGAACTGGAAGTTGTAGCGCTGCATGTCGATCGACCACGACCGGTCGCCCACCACGTAGATGCCGCGCTCCACGCCCCCGATCAGGTCCTCCGTGGAGAGGCCGCCCGGGTCCGGCTGGAGCGAGACGTTCGCCATCCGCTGCACGGGCACATGGCCCGGCGAGTCCGCGTACGCGCAGCCGTTCGACCGCCCGAGCCCGGTCAGCTTCGCGATCCGCCGGTCCAGCTGGTATCCCACCAGCGTGCCGTCCTTCACCAGGTCCCACGACTGCGCCTCGACGCCCTCGTCGTCGTACCCGATCGTGGCCAGGCCGTGCTCGGCCGTCCGGTCGCCCGTCACATTCATCGCCGACGAGCCGTACGCGAGCTTCCCGAGCTGGTCGAAGGTCGCGAACGAGGTGCCCGCGTACGCCGCCTCGTACCCCAGCGCGCGGTCCAGCTCGGTGGCGTGGCCGATCGACTCGTGGATGGTCAGCCAGAGGTTGGACGGGTCGACCACCAGGTCGTAGCGGCCCGCCTCGACGCTCGGCGCGCGCATCTTCTCCGCGAGCAGCTCCGGGATCCGCCCCAGCTCCCCGTCCCAGTCCCAGCCCGTGCCGGTGAGGTACTCCCAGCCCCGCCCGACCGGCGGCGCGATGGTGCGCATCGAGTCGAACTCGCCGGTGGACTCGTCGACGGCGACCGCGGTCAGCTGGGGGTGCAGCCGCACCCGCTGCTGGGTGGTGACCGTGCCGGCCGTGTCCGCGTAGAACTTGTTCTCCTGGACGGTGAGCAGCGAGGCGTCGACATGGGCGACGCCGTCCGCCCCCAGCAGCCGCGCGCTCCACTGCGCGAGCAGCCCGCTCTTGTCCTCGTCCGGCACGTCGAAGGGGTTGATCTCATAGGCGGAGATCCAGGTCTTGTCCGAGTGCACCGGCTCGTCCGCCAGCTCCACCCTCGCGTCCGAGCCCGCCGCCGCGATCACCTTCGCCGACAGCTTCGCCATGGCGACCGCCTGGCCCGCGACCCTGGCGGCCGCGTCCATGGTCAGGTCGACCCCCGAGGCGAACCCCCACGAGCCGCCGTGCACCACCCGCACCGCGTATCCGAGGTCCGTGGTGTCCGAGGACCCCGCGGGTTTCGCGTCGCGCAGCCGCCAGGAGGCGCTGCGCACCCGCTCGAAGCGGAAGTCGGCGTGCTCGGCGCCGAGCGCACGGGCTCGGGCGAGTGCCGCGTCGGCGAGCGCCCTCAGCGGCAGTGCCGTGAAGGCTTCGTCGATGGAATGAGGCACGGATGTCTCCTGTCGTCGAGACCGGTCGCCCCCGATTTCATCGCGAGCCGGTCGACTCCGATCATGTCGCGCCGAAGGGCCCGTTGCACAGGGCCCCGAAGGGCGTGGCACACGCTGAGCGACCGGCTGGTGGCTCGATGCCTCCGCGATGCTTCTGTAGGGACCCGACAGCGACGGGGGGAAGGCGCTGTCAGGGCCCGATTCTTTGGGAGAGGGGGAGGACCGATAGGTTTTCGAGGTACAAGACCGCTATGGAAAGGGTGATCCGTTGAGCCGCTCGGTTCTCGTCACCGGAGGAAACCGGGGCATCGGCCTCGCCATCGCCCGCGCGTTCGCCGATGCCGGCGACAAGGTCGCGATCACATACCGCTCCGGCGAGCCGCCGGCAGGCTTCCTGGCCGTCAAGTGCGACATCACTGACACGGAGCAGGTGGAGCAGGCCTACAAGGAGATCGAGGAGAAGCACGGTCCGGTGGAGGTGCTGGTGGCCAACGCCGGCGTCACCAAGGACCAGCTGCTGATGCGGATGTCCGAGGAGGACTTCGCAGGCGTCCTCGACACCAACCTCACCGGCGCCTTCCGGGTCGTCAAGCGCGCCAACCGCGGGATGCTGCGCGCCAAGAAGGGCCGCGTCGTGCTGATCTCCTCCGTCGTGGGCCTCCAGGGCTCCGCCGGGCAGGCCAACTACGCCGCCTCCAAGGCCGGTCTCGTCGGCTTCGCGCGCTCCCTCGCCCGTGAGCTCGGCTCGCGGAACATCACGTTCAATGTCGTCGCCCCCGGTTTCGTCGACACCGACATGACCCGGGTGCTGACCGAGGAGCAGCGCGCGGGCATCGTCGCCCAGGTGCCGCTCGGCCGCTATGCGCAGCCCGAGGAGGTCGCCGCCACGGTGCGCTTCCTCGCCTCCGACGACGCCTCGTACATCACTGGAGCCGTCATCCCCGTTGACGGCGGATTGGGCATGGGTCACTGATCACATGAGTGGAATCCTCGCCGGCAAGCGCATTCTCGTCACGGGCGTCCTCACCGAGGGATCGATCGCCTTCCACGCCGCCAAGGTGGCGCAGGAGGAGGGCGCCGAGGTCATCCTCACCGGCTTCGGCCGGGTCACCCTCGTGCAGCGCATCGCCAAGCGGCTGCCCAAGCCCGCTCCGGTCATCGAGCTCGACGTCACGAACCAGGAGCACCTGGACGGCCTCGCGGACCAGATCCGCGAGCACTCCAGCGACGACTCGGGCCTCGACGGCATCGTCCACTCGATCGCCTTCGGACCGCAGGGCGCGTTCAACTTCCTCGAGGCCGGCTGGGAGGACGTGTCGACCGCCGTGCAGGTCTCGGCGTACTCGTACAAGTCGCTGACCATGGCCTGCCTGCCGCTGATGGAGCGCGGCGGCTCGGTCGTCGGCCTCACCTTCGACGCGCAGATCGCCTGGCCGAAGTACGACTGGATGGGCGTGGCCAAGGCGGCCCTCGAGTCCACCAACCGCTACCTCGCCCGCGACCTGGGCCCGAAGAACATCCGCTGCAACCTGGTCTCGGCCGGCCCGATCAAGTCGATGGCCGCGAAGTCCATCCCGGGCTTCGAGGAGCTCGCGGACGTCTGGAACCACCGCGCGCCCATCGGCTGGGACCTGGCCGACCCGGACCCGGCCGGCCGCGGCGTGGTCGGTCTGCTCTCGGACTTCTTCCCGCGGACGACCGGCGAGATCGTCCACGTGGACGGCGGCGTGCACATGATGGGCGCCTAAGACGCCCTCGGGCCGCGTGCGCCTTCGCGGCCACCCGTTCGGCCCATAGGCGGCCGCCTACGCGAGCGACGCCCCGTTCCCCGCACTGCGCGGGGAACGGGGCGTCGCCCGTTCGGCCCTGCGGTGCGCGGTCCGATTCGCGGGGCAGCGCCGCTGCGGCGACGCTGGAGAGGCAACCCCCTCCCTTGTGGTGCAGCCGCGGCCATCGCGCCGCCGTACGGCCGAGGAGGTCCTGCCTGTGCGAACGACCTGGAGCATTGCCCCTGTACTGGCCGTCGCGGCGGTCCTCCTCTGGGCGACGCCGAGCGTCTCCCAGCCCCGCGAGACCGAGGCCCCCGAACCCCCCGAGCCCCCCTACCGGGCCGACTGCCGCGTCGAGGTCGAGGGGTCGCAGGCCACCGCCTACTGTCACAACCCGTACCCCGCCGCCGACCGGGTCCGGCTGCACATCGAGTGCGCGCGCTGGTGGGACCTCGACGTGGACGGCGGGCCCGCCGATCTGAGCCCGGCCGGATACGTCCAGCTCACCGACCGGTGCTGGAAGGAGATCCGCTCGGCCTGGGTCAGCCACCAGCCCCTGCCGGACGCCGCTGGCAGATGAACGGATAGCCGGCCGCCTCCGCTGCCGCCGTCTCGCCGTCGCCCGCGCGGATCGCCTCCACCAGCCGCCCGTGGTCCATGTGGTTCTCCGGGCGCAGCTCCTGTCCCACGTCGTCGCGGAGCCAGTCGCGCATCAGGTCGCCCAGGTCCGCGTAGAGCTCGGCGAGCACCTCGTTGTGACTGGCGGCGGCCACCGCCAGGTGGAAGCTCGCGTCGGCGGCGACGAACTGCTCCGCGTCGCCCGTCGCCCATGCCTCCTCGCGGCGCGCGAGGAGGGTCTCCAGCTGCCCCAGATCGCGCTCGGTGCGCCGCTCGGCGGCCAGCCTGGCGGCCGCCGACTCGAGGGTGGAGCGCACCTCGGCGACATGGCCCGGGTCGGCCTCGGCGAAGCGGCGGTGCATGACGCCCGCCAGCTCGCTGGTCGCCACGACGTACGTCCCCGAGCCCTGCCGGATGTCCAGAAGGCCGTTGTGGGCCAAGGCGCGGACGGCCTCGCGAACGGTGTTGCGGGCCACGCCCAGCTGCTCGACCAGCTCGGGCTCGGTGGGGATGCGCGAGCCCACCGGCCACTCGCCCGAGGTGATCTGGTTCCGCAGCTCGGCGATCACCTGGTCGGAGAGTGCGGAGCGCCGGGGAGAGGTGAGCGCCATGAGCTTCCCTTCTGGAGGACCGGGTCCTTGAGAATTGGACAACCAATCATCCCATGATTCTATGATGGTGCCATGCGCGACGAGCCCCAGACCCTGAGCCCCTCCGCCATGGCGCGGACACCCGTGCGGCCGTCCACGGACTCCGCCGGGGAGTCCTTCCTGGATTCTCCCGCCGACCCGGGGTCCGGCGCCGCCCCAGGCTCCGATGCCGCGCGGCCCGCCCCCTGGCTCACCCGGCTCGTGATCGTCGGCATCGTGCTCGCCGCCCTCAACCTCCGCCCCGCCATCACCAGCCTCGGCGCGCTCTTCGAAGAGGCGCGGACCGGGCTGCAGATGAGCGGCAGCGTCGCCGGAATGCTCACCTCCGTGCCCCCGCTCTGCTTCGCGGTCTTCGGGATCACGGCGCCGCGGCTGGCCCGCCGCTTCGGCGCCGGCGCCGTCGTCTGCGCCGGCATGGCGGCCATCGCGACCGGCCTGCTGATCCGGCCCTTCGCGGGCGGCACCGCCGGCTTCCTGGCCGCCAGCGCGCTCGCGCTGATGGGCATAGCCGTCAGCAACGTCCTGATGCCGGTGATCGTCAAGCGGTACTTCCCCGACCGCGTCGGCTCCATGACCGGCCTCTACTCCATGGCGCTGGCGCTCGGCACCTCGCTCGCCGCCGCCGCGACCGTGCCCATGACCGAGGCGCTGGGCGGCAGTTGGCGCACGGGCCTCGCGATCTGGGCGGCCCTCGCCGCCGTCGCCGTGCTGCCCTGGATCGGCCTGGTGCGCGACCGCGGCGCCGAGGGGCGGAGCAAGACGCCGCCCATGGCGGCCGCGGGCTCGCGGTCGTCCATAGCGGCCCCGAAGGGCGCCCCGGCGGCCCGGGCCGCCGCCCTCAAGATCACCCGTAGCCGTACCGCCTGGGCGCTCGGCTGCTTCTTCGGCCTCCAGGCCACCGGCGCGTACATCACCATGGGCTGGCTGCCCCAGATCTTCCGCGACGCGGGAGTCCCGGCCGGCGCCGCGGGCGTGCTGCTCGCCGTGACCATGGTGATGGGCGTCCCGCTGGCCTTCGTCATCCCACGGCTGGCCGGCCGTCTGAAGAACCAGGGCCCCATCGTCGTCGCCCTCGGGCTCAGCGGCCTCACCGGCTATCTGGGCCTGCTCTTCGCGCCCGCCGCCGGGGCCTGGGCGTGGGCGCTGCTGCTCGGCGTCTCCAACTGCGCCTTCCCGCTCGCCCTCACCATGATCGGCATGCGGTCCAGGACCGGCCCGGGCGTCGTACGGCTCTCGGCGTTCGTGCAGTCCATCGGCTATCTGATCTCCATCCCCGGGCCGCTGCTGGTGGGCGTGCTCTACCAGCACAGCGGCGGCTGGGACCTGCCGCTCGCGCTGATGGCGGGGCTGCTCCTGCCGCAGATGGCGGTGGGCGTCCTGGCCGGGCGGGACCGGACGGTCGAGGACGAATGCTGAGATGCGAGACTGGCTCCATGCCTGTGCTCGACCCGAACCCCCAGAACGGCCAGAAGAAGCTCCTCATCGTCTTCGGCGCCATGCTCGCGATCACCGTGGTCATCGGAGTGATCGCCTCCATCGCCTCGCCCTGACGCGGGCGTTGCCCGCAGGGCCCCCGGGGGAGGGGGGCTAGCACCACCATCCCCTAGGGGGAAAGGCTCAGGGTGAAGTGGGTGGGTCACCGGATGGGCCGGCGCTGCCAAGATCCGTAGGTTTGAGGCCTAGGTACTCGACCGCGCAGCTACGGAGGCGGCCATGGCGGCCCACACGCAGACCCCGACCCACGCCAAGGTCTCCGGCGGCGTCGAGACCCGCCTGCCGTGGTGGGGCGTCGCCCTCCCCATGATCGCCTTCGTCGCGCTGCTCCTGCTGATCGCCGACCCGGCCCAGGCGCACGCCGCCGGGGGCGACCCCGCGCTCGGCCAGCTCCTCGAGCGCGTCCAGCAGACGCTCGCCCGCTGAGTTCCGAAGATCGAATCACCCCCGACGGCGGATTCACCCGAGATGAGGGAGCCCGTCAACACCCTGCGCCCGCTGGCTCATTTCATGCGAAGCTGGGGTGCATGAGCGTCGATACACCCCGCAGGATCGTTCTCCTCCGGCATGCGAAGGCCGACTGGCCCCAGGTGTCCGACCACGAGCGTCCGCTCGCCGAGCGCGGCCGCAAGGACGCCCCCGTGGCCGGCCGCCGGCTCGCCGACACCGGCATCGCCCTCGACCTGGCGCTGTGCTCGACCGCGACCAGGACCCGTGAGACCTGGAAACTCGCCGTGCACGAGCTGCCGCACCGCCCCAGGACCGTGTACGAGGAGCGGCTGTACGAAGCCTCCCTCGGCGACCTGATCGCGCTGCTCAACGAGGTCTCCGACGAGGTGGACGACCTCCTCGTCATCGGCCACAACCCCGGAATGCACGCGCTCGCCGACGCGCTGTCGGGCAAGGCCGAGGGCGATGCGCTGGCCCGTATGAGCAAGAGCGGCTTCCCGACCGCGGCGCTGGCGGTGGTCAGCTTCAACGGTTCGTGGAAGTCGCTGGAGCACGGCGTCGGCACGCTCGTCGAGTACTGGGCGCCGCACGACTAGCCTGTCCGCCACTCTTCTGCCTGGAAACGCGAACCGGCCCCGGCGCGACTGCGCGCCGGGGCCTCGACTTGCGCGACGGCAGGAGGTGTGGGCGACGGCAGGACGTGCGCGGCGGCCCGATCTGCGGGGCGCCCAGGGGCCGCCCGGGGTCCGTGCCGCCCGCGTCAGCGCAGCCGGCGTCCGTGGCGTCGGCGTCCCGGCTCTCGCGCCCTCGCCGTCAGTGCTCCGCGCCCTCGCCGTCGGCCAGCTCGACCTCTTCGCGCGTGATGCCCAGCAGATACAGCACCGTGTCCAGGAACGGCACGTTGACGGCGGTGTGCGCGGCCTCGCGGACCACGGGCTTGGCGTTGAAGGCGACCCCGAGACCGGCCGCGTTCAGCATGTCCAGGTCGTTCGCGCCGTCCCCGATGGCGACGGTCTGCGACAGCGGAACGCCCGCCTCGGCGGCGAACCTGCGCAGCAGGCGCGCCTTGCCCGCACGGTCCACGACCTCCCCGATCACCCGGCCGGTCAGCTTGCCGTCCACGATCTCCAGCGTGTTCGCCGAGGCGAAGTCGAGCCCGAGCCGCTCCTTGAGGTCGTCGGTGACCTGGGTGAACCCGCCCGAGACGACGCCCACTTGGAAGCCGAGCCGCTTGAGGGTCCGGATCAGGGTGCGGGCCCCGGGCGTCATCCGCACCTCGGAGCGCACCTTGTCCACGACCGAGGCGTCGAGTCCCTTCAGCAGCGCCACGCGCGCGTGCAGCGACTGCTCGAAGTCCAGCTCCCCGCGCATCGCGGCGGCCGTGACCGCGGCGACCTGGTCCTCGCACCCCGCGTGCGCGGCGAACAGCTCGATGACCTCGTCCTGGATCAGCGTGGAGTCCACGTCCATGACGACCAGGCGCTGGGCCCTGCGGTGCAGCCCGGCCGAGACTACGGCCACGTCCACGCCGATCTCGGCGGCCTCGGTGACCAGCGCGGTCCGCAGCGGCTCGGTCTCCGTGCCCGACACCGCGAACTCCACGGCGGTGACGGGGTACTTGGCGAGCCGGAAGATACGGTCGATGTTGCCGCCGGTCGAGGTGATCCTGGCCGCTATGGCGGCCGTCGACTCGGCGGTGAGCGGATGGCCGAGCACGGTCACATGGGAACGGCCGCTGCCGCGCGGCCGGTTGTCGCCCTTGCCGGAGATGATCTCCGCCTGGAGCTTCAGCGACTCGGCCCAGCTGTGCACGGTGGCCCGCAGCTCGCCCTCGGTGGCCACGCCCTCGGCGGGCGCCGTGACGAGCACGCACAGAACGAGGCGTCCCCGGGAGACGACCTGCTCGATGTCGACGACGTCGAGGGAGTAGGCGGCCAGGGTGTCGAAGAGCCCGGCGGTGATCCCGGGACGGTCCTTCCCGAAGATCTTCACAAGAAGAGTCGGGTCGTCGGCGGTGTGAAGGGGCTGCAATGCGCTCATGGTGTTTCCACCGTATCTGGCAGGTCAGCGGATCAGCCTCCCCGTCCCGACTGCCGGACAGGCCGCTGGCTGAGTCGGCCCCATGAATTCATCGCCCGTCAGCCGGCCGGATCACCGGCTGTCACCGGCCCGTCTCGTCTCGCCGACCCGGGGCGCCGGGAGGCGGCGGGCCCGGAGGCGGCGGCCCCGACTCGTCGTCGAAGGGCTGCGGGCGGCGCTGCTTCGGCGGGGGAGCCATCGGGCGGCCGGCCACCGTCGGGGCGCCGTGGATCCCCGGAGGCGGCCGCAGATACGGATTGGTGTCGGGGTTCGCCGGTCGGTACGGCGGCGCCGGCCGGTAGGGGCCCGACGCCGGGGGCGCGCCATACGCCCCCGGGTTCGAGGCGCCCGGTTCGTACGGCCAGGCGGTCCCGGCCCCCGGATCGTAAGGCCAAGCTGTCCCAGAGCCTGGTTCGTACGGCCCCGAAGCAGAGGCGTCGTACGCCCCCGAGGCCCCCGGATCCGCCGTCCGCGCCGGGTCGCCGCTCGACCCGTCCCCGGCCCCCGCCGCGTACGCCACCAGAGCCCCCAGCCCGCCCGCCGCCGTGCCCCACGCCGCCCCCAGCGCCGGGGCCAAGCCCAGATGGCCGTGCAGCTCGACGCCCCCGCCCACCGCGTTCACGCCCAGCACCGACAGCGAGGCGTCCGCCGAGACCTCCGTCAGCCACACCAGCAGCGGCAGCGTGAGCGCCGTGACCAGGCCCAGCCGGAGCGCGCACCGGCCCGCGAAGCCCGCCGGGCCCAGGCCGCCCCGGGGCGTGCGGGCGGCGGCCAGCACGCCCGCGCACAGCATCATCACCCCGGCGGCGACGGCCAGCAGCCAGACCCGCTGGTCCAGTCCGGCCAGCCGCCCCACCGTGACCGGCTCGTCGGCCGAGAGCCGCAGCAGCTCGTCCATCGGGTCGGGCAGCACGCTCGCCAGCGGCCCCGTCGCCTTCGCGTCCCACGGCACGAACAGCCCGAGGGGAACCCCCAGCCAGACCCCGTTCGGCGCTCCGAGCAGCGCGGCCCCGGCGATCCGGCGAGGGTTCTCGTCGCCGCTCGCCGCGTACGCCGCCGCCGCGTATCCCGCGAGGACGGCGACGAGCAGCACCGTCACCAGCGCGGACGCCGCCGGGCGCACCGAGCGGCGCACCGCGTCCCACGCCGCCCCGGGCGGCAGCGGCGTACGGCGCGAGGCGAGCACCGAGACGATCAGCACGCCCAGCACCCAGAACAGCGCGCCGGCCAGCGAGTCCGCGGTGTCCACGCTGAACCCGACGGCGGCCTCGGCCTCCACCAGATCGCCGAGCCGGTCGGGCAGCAGCCCCCCGATGTCCCCGATATCTCCGATGTCGCCGATCTCTCCGAGGCCGGGAACCTCGATCCCGCCGTCGCCGCCCCCGCCCGGCAGCCGGTCGAGGTCCAGGCCGAGCTCCGCGCCGTCTATGGTGATCACATCGTGTCCGGCCCACGCCAGCCCGCCGACCATGGCGACGAAGAGAGTCGTCACCCCGGCAGCCCTCGCGGCGAGTTCGCTCCCCGGGATGCAGGGCCCGGCGCCGCGCAGCGAGCGTAAGAAGAAGTACGCAAGGAACAGGGCGCCGACCAGGCTCACGCCAAGTGGCGTGATGTCGACGGCCGTCCGCGCCTCGGCCCCTTCGAGGCCGAACACGGACACATCGCCCGTCGGCGTGACCGAACCGTTGACCGCGAGCACGGTCACGGCCGCCGTCATGGGCCCGAGGGCCCCCGCGCTGTCCGCGCCGAGCAGATGCAGCCCGAGCGCAGCCGCGCCCGCCATCCCCACCAGTGCCCAGCTCACCGCCGCGACCGACGTCAGCAACACGTCGCCCCAGCGCACCGAGTGCACCCTGTAGTCACCGTCGCCAGCGTCGTTCCACCGAGCCATCCGGACCCCCCGATGCCTGCTGGGTTTGACCCAGTTACCCCCAGTCGCGCATGATCCGTACGTACTCATGCGCACTGATGGGTTCTTACTACTCTCCGGGGGTGTTTCTCCTCCGTCAACGGTCATCCCGAACGTGGTCTTCACATGGCCCGACTTTCGGATACGGGACCGGGCCTGAAATAGTTCCTCACGATGTTCGCCATCCCTAGACTCCCTGTGACGGGGGTAACTCGGGGGACAACTAGTGGGGCATGGAGTGCCGGAACTCGTACTGGAATTGAACGGAAGGACCTGGACGCTCGATCCGTCCAGGTCGTACACCCTCGGACGTGATCCGCAGGGCGACCTGGTGATCGACGACGCAAGAGTCTCGTGGCGGCATGCCACCGTCAGCTGGGGCGGCCGCAGTTGGGTCATCGAGGACCACGGCTCCACCAACGGCACGTATGTGCAGGGCCAGCGGATCCATCAGATGGAGATCGGCCCCGGCTCCGCCGTGCACCTCGGCAACGCGACCGACGGTCCCCGGCTGAACCTCTCGGGCGCCGCGGCCGGCGCCGGAGCGTACAGCGCGCAGGGCGCCGCGCCGCAGCAGCAGGCGGTGCAGCAGCAGGCCCCGGCCCACCAGGCCCCGCCCCAGCAGCCGCAGCAGCAGGGCTGGCAGCAGACGCCCCAGGCGCAGCAGCCGCAGCAGCAACCACAGCAGGGATGGCAGCAGCAGCCGCAGCAGCCGCAGGTCCCGCATCAGCAGGGCGGCCCGGCCGGCCCGGGCGGCGCCGCGGGGGCACCGCCGGTGTACGGCGACCGCAGCCCGACCACCTTCCATCAGGTGGCCCTCGGCCGCGTGATGCGCATCGGACGTGCGCTCGAGAACGAACTGGTCGTCTCCGACCTCCAGGTCTCGCGTCACCACGCCGAGTTCGTGGCGACCCCCGACGGCCGCTTCGAGATCCGCGACCTCGGCTCCCACAACGGCACCTATGTCAACGGCCAGCCGATCGCCAAGTCGTCGTCCGCGCTCATCGGCCCGAACGACATCGTCGGCGTCGGCCACTCGACCTTCCGCCTCGTCGGCGACCGGCTCGAAGAGTTCGTCGACACCGGCGAGGTCTCCTTCTCCGCCCGCCACCTCACGGTGACGGTCGACGGCGGCAAGCAAATCCTCAAGGACGTCTCCTTCGGCGTCCCGGAGAAGTCGCTGATCGCGGTCATCGGCCCCTCCGGCTCCGGAAAGTCCACCCTGCTCAAGGCGCTCACCGGCTACCGGCCCGCCAACCAGGGCGACGTCCTCTACGACAACCGGAACCTGTACAAGCAGTTCGCCGAGCTGCGCCAGCGCATCGGTCTGGTCCCGCAGGACGACATCCTGCACAAGGAGCTGACCGTCCGGAAGGCCCTCAAGTACGCGGCCAAGCTCCGCTTCCCCGGCGACACCGCCGAGTCCGAGCGCGAGGCCCGCATCGACGAGGTGCTGCGCGAGCTCAAGCTCGACATCCACAAGGACAAGAAGGTCACCTCGCTCTCCGGCGGCCAGCGCAAGCGCGTCTCGGTCGCCCTGGAGCTGCTGACCAAGCCGTCGCTGATCTTCCTGGACGAGCCGACCTCCGGCCTCGACCCGGGCATGGACCGCGACGTCATGCAGCTGCTGCGCGGCCTGGCCGACGACGGCCGCACGGTCCTGGTCGTCACGCACTCGGTCGCCGAGCTGGCGATCTGCGACAAGCTGCTGGTCATGGCCCCCGGCGGCTCGGTGGCGTACTTCGGCCCGCCGGAGGAGGCGCTCAACTTCTTCGGCTACACCACGTGGGCGGACGTGTTCTCGGCGTTCGAGAACTACCGCGACTACGACTGGGCGGGCCGCTGGCGCGGCTCGCAGCACTACCAGATGTACGCCGCGGACATCGACGCCGTCGCCGCGCAGTCGGTGCACATGCCGCCCCCGCAGCAGATGCGCCCGCCGAAGCCGCAGAGCTGGGGCTCCCAGCTGTGGACGCTGATCCGCCGGTACTCCTCGGTGATCGCCTCCGACCGCGGCTTCATCGGCCTGATGTTCATCCTGCCCGCGGTGCTCGGCATCGTGAGCACGGTGATCCCCGCGGACTCCGGTCTGGGCCTCGGCCCGGCCAAGGCGAGGTTCATCAACAAGGACGTCGGAACGATCCTGCTCATCCTCGCGGTCGGCGCGTGCTTCTCCGGCGCGGCCAACTCCGTACGAGAGCTGATCAAGGAACGGGTCATCTACGAGCGCGAGCGCGCGACCGGTCTGTCGCGCTCCGCCTATCTGATGTCCAAGGTCATCGTCCTGGGCGTCATCACGGCCCTCCAGGGCGCGATCATCTGCGCGATCGGCTTCGGCGCCCGCGACAAGCTGCCCCGCGAGGGCGTCGTCTTCGCGGACACGCCGGTCATCGAGATGACCATGGTCGTCAGCGCGCTCGGCTTCACCTGCATGATGTTCGGCCTGATCATCTCCGCGCTGGTGAAGACCGCCGAGAAGACCATGCCCCTCCTGGTGATGTTCGCGATCGTCCAGGTCGTGTTCACCGGCGTGCTCTTCCAGCTGCACGACAGCCCCGGCATCGAGCAGGTCGCCTGGCTGATGCCGTCCCGCTGGGCGGTCGCGGCGCTGGGCACCACGGCCGAGCTCAATGTGGCCATGCCGTGGGACCGCGAGAACCTCGACCAGCTGTGGGACCACAGCGCAGGACAGTGGATGCTCGACATGGGCGTGCTGCTCGGCATCGGCGTCCTGTGCGGCTTCGTGGTCGTGCGGCTGCTGCGCCGCCACGAGCCCGAGGTCATGCGCAAGTAGCGGACTCGGACTGGATCGGCGAAATAGCGGAAGGGCGGCGTCCCCATTGTGGGGGCGCCGCCCTTGGGCGTCAGTCCGGGCTGTCCGCGTCAGCCGTCTGCAGGACGACTCAGTACGCGCTGTCGACGTTGTCGATGGTGCCGTAGCGGTCGGCGGCGTAGTTGGCCGCGGCGACGATGTTGGCGACCGGGTCGTACTGGCTGTGCTTGGTGCCCGGGACGTGGTACGCGTCGAAGGTCGGCTTGATGACCTGCAGCAGGCCGATCGACGGGACGCCGTTGATGGCGTTGATGTCCCAGTTGTTGATCGCGTTCGGGTTACCGCTGGACTCGCGGATGATGTTGCGGTGCAGACCCTCGTAGGAGCCCGGAATCTTGTGCTTCTTCATGATGTCCAGGGACTCGCGGATCCAGCCGTCCAGGTTGTTGGCGTAGACCGGCTTGCGGGCGGCGGCGCGGCTCGCCGCGTCCTTCGCCGCACGCTTCTTGGCGTCGGCCTTGGCCTTCGCCTTCGCGGCGGCCTTCTTCTTGGCGGCGGCCTCGGCCTTCTTCTGCGCCTCAGCGGCCTTGGCGGCCTTCTCGGCGGCCGTCTCCACGGTCGCCTGCGACTGGACGACGCTCGTGTGCACGGCGCCGCTCTGCGCGCCGGCGGCGTACGCCACGGGGCTGGCGGCCAGAGACTCGGTCTCGGCGGCGGCGTTGTTCGGGACGAGGGAGAACGCGAGCGCCGCAGCGGCAGCGGCGGAGACACCGGCGATCGAGAACTTCTGGGTCTTCTTCAGGGTGGTCGTAAGCATGCAGACGTACCTCTTCGAATAGCGGAATGTCGCTTTCAGGGCCGATGGCGGCGCTGCGCTCCTCGGCGGCGACGGACGCAATTCTTAGCGGCCGCAAAATGCTCTGGCAAAGGTGTGACGTACGACGCTGCATAGTGGATCAGGTGTCCGAAAGGGTCCGTTTTCACCCGCCCCGTCCCCGCTCACATGCCCTTTATGTCGCTACTATGCATGCACGTAAGTGACCTGGGTCCTATGCCGGGGCTCACATCGGGCACGGATTCGCCTCACCATGTGTTGCGTCAGCAACTCGCAGAGTGAGGGGTTTCTCCCGGGAGGACGAGGTGGACGTCGCCGAACTCGTGCCAGAGGTACCGGCGCCTGAGCGCCTCGGTATAACTGCTGGTCAGCGCGGCCTTCCCGGCGATCGCCTCCAGCATCAGAAGATGCGAGGCCGCCGGCTCGTGCAGGCCCGTCAGCAGTCCGTCGACGACTCGTACCCCGCGCGCGGGCGTGACGACCAGATCCGTCCACCCCGAGGCCGCGCGGACCACGCCGTCGGGTCCGGCGGCCGACTCCAGGGCCCGCACCGCCGTCGTGCCGACCGCCACGATCCGCCCGCCCGCGGCCCTGGCCGCGTTCACCAGCCAGGCCGTCGCCGCCGCCACCTCGTACCGCTCCGGATACGGCGGCTCGTGCGCCTCCGCCGACGCGACGCCCGTGTGCAGGGTGATCGGCGCGAACTGCACCCCCCGGCTCACGAGCCCCGCCACCAGCCGGGCGGTGAAGGGACGCGCCGCGCTCGGCATCTCCGCCGATCCCGCGCCGTCGGGGGAGGGGAGCGCGAAGACCGTCTGGTACGCGGACAGCGGCTGGTCGCCCGCCGTGTACCCATAGCGGATCGGCCGCCCATAGCGCCGCAGCAGCCGCGGCACGTCCACGGACACGGCGGCCCACCACAGCCGGTCCGCCCCCCGCGCCAGCGGCTCCTCCAGCACGAGCTGCGCGCCCCCGGGAGCCCGTACCACCGCCCCCGCCGGTCCGCCCGCCCGCGGCAGGGTGCTCCCCGAGCCGTCCGGGCGGCGCAGCTCCACCGCCCAGCGCCCGTCGTCCCCGCGCGTGGAGAAGTGCACGACGACGGGCTCCTGCCCGACCCGCCCGTTGACGGCCGCAGGCAGGGTGGCCGAGGTGTTCACCACCAGCACGTCCCCGGCCCGCAGCTGCCCGGCCAGCTCCCGGAAGGCGTGGTGGGACACCTCCTCCCCGCGCGAGACCATCAGCCGCACATCGTCCCGCCCCGCCCCGCGCTCCTCGGCCGGAACTCGCGCCGACAGCTCCGCGGGCACCCATAGCGCGTCCAGCACGGTGGGCCCTCCCTCCTGCGCCGGACCGCCGCAGTCCGCGCACGCCTGCGCACGCCCCGTCGTCGCCGTGGTCATCGGGCCGCCTCGACCAGCGAGGGAGCCTCATACCGCCCGCTCGCCGGCCGCTGGGCCAGCAGCCGCAGGAAGCCCGGCACGACGGAGTCCGGATCGGGGCGCGGATCATCGTCGTCCGGCACGGCCGCCGCGTACAGGTCCGTCCGCATGTCGCCCGGGTCGACCGCCCACACCCGCAGCTCCGGCTCCTCCACCGCGAGGACCGCGGCCAGGTGGTCCAGCGCCGCCTTGGACGCGCCATAGCCGCCCCAGGTCTCGTACGCCTCCGCCGCCGCGTCCGAGCTGACCGCGATCACCGTGCCCGCCGCGGACGCCCGCAGCAGCGGCAGCGCCTCCTGTACGAGACCGAGGGCCGCGACCACATTGGTCTCCAGCGCCGCCCGCAGCCCGTCGAGCGGCAGCGCGTCCAGCCGGACCAGCGGCTCGGCCCCCAGCGCGCTCGCGTTGCTCACCAGCAGATCGAGGCCGCCGAGCGAGCGGGCCGCGGCCAGCAGCTCGCTGCGGCACCCCGCGTCGGTGACGTCCCCCGCCACGGCGAGCACCCTCGTCCCGTGCGCGCCGACCTGCCGGACGCTCTCCTCCAGCACGCTCTGGGTCCTCGCCCCGAGCACCAGGTCCCAGCCCTGCCGGGCCAGGCCCGCCGCGAGAGCGCGCCCCAGCCCCTTCGAAGCCCCCGTGATCACCGCTACCGGCATGACGTCCATCCCCTCGTGCCGCGCGCCTCGCGCCGCTGCGCTGCGTCTTTGCCTCCAACCTAGGAACGCGGCAGGGCCCCGCGCCTCGTGCGCCAGGCCCTGCCCGACGAGGGATTTCGACCTACGTCCCCGGTCCTAGTCGACTGCCGTCCCCGGCCCGATACGGACTGTCACATCCCGCCGGTACGGTGATCTCATGAGCCATCGACCGAGCTCCGGCCTCGCCGCCGTGAGCACCGCGCTCCTCGCGATGAGCAGGCATCTCGAGGTGCGCGACGTGCTGAAGACGATCGTCGCCTCGGCGCGCGAGCTCCTCGACGCGGAGTACGCCGCGCTGGGCGTCCCCGACGATCACGGCGGCTTCGCGCAGTTCGTCGTCGACGGCGTCACCGAGGAGCAGTGGAAGGCGATCGGCCCGCTGCCCCGGCAGCACGGCATCCTCGCCGCGATGCTCCGCGACGCGCGGACCGAGCGCCTCGACGACGTCCGCAAGGACCCCCGCTTCGAGGGCTGGCCGGCCGCCCATCCAGATATGTCCGACTTCCTGGGCCTGCCCGTCAAGGACGGCGAGGAGACCATCGGCGCGCTCTTCCTGGCGAACAAGAGGAGCCCCAAGGCCGAGGGCGGCTGCGGCTTCACCGAAGACGACGAGGCGCTCCTGTCGATCCTCGCCCAGCACGCCGCCATAGCCCTCACCAACGCCCGGCTGTACGAGCGCAGCCGCGAGCTGACCATCGCCGAGGAGCGCTCCCGGCTCGCCCATGAGCTGCACGACGCGGTGAGCCAGAAGCTCTTCTCGCTCCGGCTCACCGCCCAGGCCGCGGCCGCCCTGGTGGACCGCGACCCGGCCCGCGCCAAGGACGAGCTCCAGCAGGTCGCCGTGCTCGCCGCCGAGGCGGCCGACGAACTGCGCGCCGCGGTCGTCGAGTTGCGCCCCGCCGCCCTCGACGAGGACGGCCTGGTCAACACCCTCCGTACGCACGTCCAGGTCCTGGACCGCGCCCACAGCGCCGCGGTCTCCTTCGACGCCTGCGGCGTCCGCGCCCTGCCCGCGGCCCAGGAGGAGGCCCTGCTCCGGGTCGCCCAGGAGGCCCTGCACAACGCGCTGCGGCACTCCGGGGCGGACTCGGTGACCGTGGCCCTGGTCCGCCGCGGCCAGGGCGCCGTCCTCAGCGTCACCGACGACGGCAAGGGCTTCGAGCCGCGCACGGTCCGCAGGGCAGGCCGCCATCTGGGGCTGGTCTCGATGCGCGACCGAGCAGGCGGAGTCGGCGGAAAGCTCACCGTGCAGTCAGCGCCCGGCAAGGGCACCACGATCGAGATGGAGGTCCCCGGTGGCTGATGCCGCGTCCCAGGCGAAGGCGGGAATGATCCGCGTGCTGCTGGTCGACGACCACCAGGTGGTCCGCCGCGGGCTGCGCACCTTCCTGGAGGTGCAGGACGACATAGAGGTCGTCGGCGAGGCGGGCGACGGCGCCGAAGGTGTGGAGCGCGCCGAGGAGCTGAAGCCGGACGTGGTCCTGATGGACGTCAAGATGCCCGGCGTCGACGGCATCGAGGCGCTGCGCAAGCTCCGCGAGCTGGGCAACGCCGCGAAGGTCCTGATCGTCACCAGCTTCACCGAGCAGCGCACGGTGGTACCCGCGCTGCGCGCGGGCGCCTCGGGCTATGTCTACAAGGACGTCGACCCGGAGGCCCTGGCCGGCGCGATCCGCTCCGTGCACGCGGGCCACGTCCTCCTCCAGCCGGAGGTCGCGGGCGCGCTGCTCTCCCAGGACGACCTGGGCAACGGCACGGGCCGCGGCAGCACCCTCACCGAGCGGGAGCGCGAAGTGCTCGGGCTGATCGCCGACGGACGCTCCAACCGGGAGATCGCCCGCGCGCTCGTCCTGTCCGAGAAGACCGTCAAGACGCATGTGTCGAACATCTTGATGAAGCTGGATCTGGCGGACCGCACCCAGGCCGCACTATGGGCGGTAAGGCATGGTCTGACCGGTTGAGCGGGGCGTCCAGCTCCAGTCTGAGATTCATACCGTCGGGTGTATGTCACCCAGACGGCGCATCCAGATCGACTCGGCGACGTTCTCCAGGGCGTGCTGCGGCGACCGCCGCGGCGAACGCCCCAGGAGGATTTCGAAGTGATGAACCTGAAGAAGGCCGCTGCTCTCACCATGGTCGCCGGCAGCCTCGTGGCCGCCGGAGCGGGCGTCGCCTCCGCCACCAGCGGCGCGCACGCCGACGGCCACGCGGTCAACTCCCCGGGCGTCGGCTCCGGCAACCTGGTGCAGATCCCGGTCGACGTCCCGGTGAACGTCGCCGGCAACACGGTGAACGTGATCGGCGCGCTCAACCCGGCCTTCGCGAACAGCGCCGTCAACGGCTGACCGTCCCGCCGAGCCACGCACTGACCTCCGGCCCCCAGGCGCCGCCTGGGGGCCGGTCCGTCTGTCCGCCGCCGGAGATACGGTCCCCGTGCTCCATTCCGCGTCCCCGGGCCTGCCGTCCCCGGGCTCCAGGCCGTTTTTCAGACTCCGTACGGACGACGTCTGCCCGTCCGTACGGCAGATGCCTCGGGGGACGTACGTCTCAGCCGGCGCCGCGCTCGCGCTCCTCCACGTACGCGTTGTACGCCGCCACCTGAGCGCGCCTGGCAACCCGCTCCACCGGACGCAGCGCCTCGCCCCGAGCCGCCATCTCCGACGCGCTCACCGCCCCGCCGTGACCGTTGTCGTACGCCACCGAGATCAGCAGCCCGATCCGCTGCGCCAGCTCCAACACCCGTACCGCACGCGGCGGATACCCGGGCGCCAGGATCTCGCCGCCCCCGCCGTGCGCCCGCGCGCGGTACGCGTCGATCGCCGCCTCGGCGACCGGCCCCGACGCCGCGACGTCCAGCCGCGTCAGCGCCGCCGTCGCATCCCGCATCGCCTCCGCGAGCTCCCGCTCCGCCTCGCCGAGAGAGGGCACGTCAGCGGGCGGCGCCTCGCGTACCGGCAGGCAGTGCCACAGGACCTGCACATGCACGTCCCCGGCGGGCCCGGCCTCGTACACCTCGGGCACCAGCCCGTACGCCGCGCCGGAGGCGACCACCGCCTCCTCGGCCTCCAGCGCCCGCGCATTGAACTCCGGCGGTCCGCAGAGGCCCAGCGGATGCCCCGGCGCGGGCAGCGCGACCCGGAACCCGGTCGCACCGAGCGTCCGCAGCCGCCCCAGCGCAAGCGTCAGCCCGACCGGGCCCGCCTCGCCCGGCAGGCCCTCCACCCGGTGCACCGCGTCGTCGCCGATGATCGCGTGCACCGCGTCATCGGGTGATACAAATCCGGCCAACAGGGCATTTCCCCATGCGGCCAGCCGTCCTGAGCGTGGTTCGGAAAGCATGGACCCAGCCTAAGGATCGGACCAGGGCGCGGGACCCCCCGGCCGGTGGCGTAGGTTTTCCCTGGGAGCTGTGCCCACAGGCGCATAAAGCGCCCGCAAGACCTCAAGACGATTGCATGGGGAGACAACGCGCTCATGAGCGATGTACTGGAGCTGGTGGACGTATCCGTGGTCCGCGACGGACGCGCTCTGGTGGACGACGTCTCCTGGGCGGTCAAGGAGGGTGAGCGCTGGGTCATCCTCGGACCGAACGGCGCGGGCAAGACCACCCTCCTCAACATCGCGTCCAGCTACCTCTTCCCGACCTCCGGTGCGGCGACCATCCTCGGCGAGCGCCTCGGCGGCGTCGACGTCTTCGAGCTCCGCCCCCGCATCGGCATGGCCGGCATCGCCATGGCCGAGAAGCTCCCCAAGGGACAGACCGTCCTGCAGACGGTGCTCACCGCCGCGTACGGCATGACCGCGACCTGGCACGAGGACTACGACGCGGTCGACGAGGAGCGCGCCCGCGCCTTCCTCGACCGCCTCGGCATGACCGAGTACCTGGACCGCAAGTTCGGCACCCTCTCCGAGGGCGAGCGCAAGCGCACCCTGATCGCCCGCGCCATGATGACCGACCCCGAGCTGCTGCTCCTGGACGAGCCGGCCGCCGGCCTCGACCTCGGCGGCCGCGAGGACCTCGTCCGCCGTCTGGGCCGCCTCGCCCGCGACCCGTACGCCCCCTCGATGGTCATGGTCACGCACCACGTCGAGGAGATCGCGCCGGGCTTCACGCACGTGCTCATGATCCGCCAGGGCAAGGTGCTCGCCGCCGGCCCGATGGAGACCGAGCTGACCTCCCGCAACCTCTCGCTCTGCTTCGGCCTGCCCCTGGTCGTCGAGCGCAACGGCGAGCGCTGGACGGCGCAGGGCCTCCCGCTGGGCTGAACGCGCTCCCCGGTGCGCCTTTTGACCTGATCTCGACCCCTGTCCGGACCGCGACCGGCGGACCTACCATGACCACGTGGACATCGACGCATGGGTGTGGTGGCTGATCGGCGCGGTCGGGCTGGGCATTCCGCTCGTCCTGACGGCGATGCCCGAGTTCGGAATGCTCTCCGCCGGCGCGGTGGCCGCCGCCGTGGTCGCGGCCCTGGGCGGCGGGACGGTGGCCCAAGTGCTCGTGTTCGCCGCGGTATCGGTCGCGCTCATCGCCGTCGTACGCCCGATCGCCAGCCGGCACCGCGCCCAACGACCTCAATTCGCCAGCGGAGTAGACGCGCTGAAAGGCCGTCAGGCGCTCGTGCTGGAACGGGTGGACGGCAGCGGCGGCCGGATCAAGCTCGCCGGCGAGGTCTGGTCGGCGCGCTCGCTCGACGCCGACATGAGCTACGAGGCAGGCCAGCAGGTCGACGTCGTCGAGATCGACGGCGCGACCGCCATCGTGATGTAGCGCCACGAAGACAGCTCGCGCACCACAGCTCACGCACGACAGCGCACGTACGACAGCTCACGCAGCAACTCCCGGGCGGCAACGCACAGTCGGCGACGTACGGGAACTGCGCGGGAACACCGCGCAGACAGTGCGCAGGACGCCGCACGGACAGCGAACGGACGAAGAACAGGACAACGACTCGGACAACGAACGGGACCGGCAGGACAAGCAGGCCGAACCCCCCCACACTCCAGGCCGTGTTCTGGGAAACTCGATCATCAGAATCATCCGGCAGCGAAGGGCACGGGGAACGCGATGCAACCGATCATCATCGTCCTGATCATTCTGGTGGTGCTGGTCTTCATCGCCCTGATCAAGACGATCCAGGTCATCCCACAGGCCAGCGCCGCCATCGTCGAGCGCTTCGGCCGCTACACCCGCACCCTCAACGCGGGCCTGAACATCGTCGTCCCGTTCATCGACTCGATCCGCAACCGCATCGACCTCCGCGAACAGGTCGTCCCGTTCCCGCCCCAGCCGGTGATCACCCAGGACAACCTGGTCGTGAACATCGACACCGTCATCTACTACCAGGTGACCGACGCCCGGGCCGCGACCTACGAAGTCGCCAGCTACATCCAGGCCATCGAGCAGCTCACCGTCACCACCCTGCGCAACATCATCGGCGGCATGGACCTGGAGCGGACCCTCACCTCCCGCGAGGAGATCAACGCGGCCCTGCGCGGCGTCCTCGACGAGGCCACCGGCAAGTGGGGCATCCGCGTCAACCGCGTCGAGCTCAAGGCGATCGAGCCGCCCACCTCCATCCAGGACTCGATGGAGAAGCAGATGCGCGCCGACCGCGACAAGCGTGCCGCGATCCTCACCGCCGAGGGCATCAGGCAGTCCCAGATCCTCACCGCCGAGGGCGAGAAGCAGTCCGCGATCCTGAGGGCCGAGGGCGAGGCCAAGGCGGCCGCCCTGCGGGCCGAGGGCGAGGCCCAGGCCATCCGTACGGTCTTCGAGTCCATCCACGCCGGAGACGCCGACCAGAAGCTGCTGGCCTACCAGTACCTCCAGATGCTCCCGAAGATCGCCGAGGGCGACGCCAACAAGCTCTGGATCGTGCCCAGCGAGATCGGCGACGCCCTCAAGGGCCTCAGCGGCGCCATGGGCAGCTTCAACCCCATGGCAGGCATGGGCGGCGGGTCCTCCGGCGGCGGCAAGTCCGGCGGGAACGGCGCGGAGCGCCGCGAACAGCCCCCCATCGACTGAACGATCACCTCTCATGCATGATCGGCTGTGGCCCCTCGACCTCTATGGCGGGGAGGCGACAACCGATCATGTAAGGAGATGGCTTTGTCCATCTGGGAAGCGCTTGCCGTGTTCCTCGCCGGCATCGGCGCCGGGACCATCAACGCCATCGTCGGCTCCGGCACGCTGATCACCTTCCCGGTGCTCCTCGCCACCGGACTTCCGCCGGTCACGGCCACCGTCTCCAACGGCCTCGGCCTCGTCCCCGGCGCGATCAGCGGCGCCATCGGCTACCGCGCCGAGCTCAAGGGCCAGCGCCCCCGCGTCCTGCGCCTGAGCGTCGCCGCGGCCATCGGCGGCCTCACCGGCGCCGCGCTCCTGCTGCTGCTTCCGGCGACGGCCTTCGAGACGATCGTGCCGGTACTCGTCGGGCTCGCGCTCGTCCTGGTGATCCTCCAGCCGCGCATCTCCAAGGCCGTCCAGCGCCGCCGCGAACGGGAGGGGAGCCACACCCACCCGGACGGCGGCCCGCTCCTGTTCGTCGGACTGCTCCTCGCGAGCGTCTACGGCGGCTACTTCACCGCGGCCCAGGGGATCATCTACCTCTCCCTGATGGGCATGCTGATCGACGACACCCTGCAACGCCTCAACGCGGTCAAGAACGTCCTCGCCGCCGTCGTCAACAGCATCGCCGCGATCTTCTTCCTCTTCGTCGCGGACTTCGACTGGACCGCCGTCCTGCTGATCGCCGTCGGCTCCACCATAGGAGGCCAGATCGGCGCGAAGGTCGGCCGCCGCCTCCACCCGACCGCTCTGCGCGCGCTGATCGTGTGCGTCGGCACCGTCGCGATCGTCCAGCTCCTGCTGCGCTGACGCACCCCCGGAAGCCCACTCCGGCCAAGGGCTCAGACTCCCAGCCGCCCAGTCACCCGGCCAGCCACCCAGCCGAAACGCCAAGGCCCGCCCTTGTCCTGTGCGTTCGAGGGCGGGCCTTCACCGCTGAAAGGGGCGCGGCGGCTACGCCGCGGGCTGAGCCGCGAGCCAGGACGGCAGCGTCGTACGCTCGTCGGCACGCATGCCGAGCAGCATCGCGTCGGCCGGCGACGGCACGAACGGCTGGTGCAGCAGCGGCATCCCCGCCTGCTCCGGCGTACGGTCCGCTTTGCGGTGGTTGTCCTCCGCGCAGGACGCGACCGTGTTCAGCCAGGTGTCCCTGCCGCCGTGCGACCTCGGCACCACGTGGTCCACCGTCGTCGCGCGCCTGCCGCAGTACGCGCAACGGTGCTGGTCCCGTATCAGCACGCCCCGTCTCGACCACGGCGCCTGTCTTCGGAACGGCACCCGTACATAGCGGCACAGCCTGATCACCTGCGGCACCGGAAGATCGAAGGCGGCCGCACGCATACGGAGTCCGGGGTGGGCCTGCTCGACGACGGCCTTGTCCTGCAGCACGAGCACCACCGCACGGTTGAGTGTCACCGTCGACAGCGGCTCGAAGCTCGCATTCAGCACCAGCGTGTCACGCATCTCGCCCACCTCCCGTTCGCCGGCCCAGCCCGTTGCGGGCCTTGGGCTTGGATCAACTCTGGCCGGGCGCGCCGAGATGGACAACGCAATAAAAGATGCCCTGCCCTGATCTCTCCAAGACCAGGGCAGGGCAAACAACAGGAGAACGCTGAGCTCTGCGACGTCCTACGCGGGACCCTCGTACTCAGCCAGCAGCTGTGCACGGGCAAGCGTGTGGAACCGCAGATTGAAGCCCACGACCGCAGGCGAGACATCGTCGCCGGGACCGAGCTTCTCGCTGTCCACCGCGTACACCGTGAACACATACCGGTGGTTCTCGCCGGCCGGGGGAGCGGCGCCGCCGAAGTCCTTCGACCCATAGTCGTTACGGACGTGAACGGCGCCCTCGGGCAGCCCCTCGAACTTCCCGCTGCTCGCTCCGGCAGCCAGTTCGGTCACCGAGGCCGGGATGTCGAACAGCACCCAGTGCCAGAAACCGCTGCCGGTCGGCGCGTCCGGATCGAAGCACGTCACGGCGAAGCTCTCGGTCTCAGCCGGGAACCCCTCCCACCGCAGATGCGGCGAGGTGTTGCCCGCCGCGTAGACCTGGGCGTCCGCCAGCACCGACCCCGGCGCGATGTCGTCGCTCACCACCGTGAACGACGGCACCGCCGGATGAAAGTCGTGCGGAAGCGGCGCCCTGTTGGGCTCGGTCACGTTGAACCTCCGATTCGGCTGTTCTGCTGCCTGGCCGCCCCGGGCCGTACTGCCCGGGGGACCTCCGGCTCCGAGCCTAGAGGCAGAAGCTCAGAGCCAGTTGCGACGACCGCCGACGTCGGCGAGCCACTGGTTGAGGTAGGCGGCCCAGTCCGTCGACTGGAAGTCGTTGTGGCCGACCTTGAAAGCCTTGTACGAGTCGCTGCCCTCGCTGAACAGACCCGGCTTCTTGTCCATCTCCAGCACGACGTCCATCTCGCGGTCGTCCGCGACGAAGGTCAGCTCGACCTGGTTCAGCCCGCGGTACTGCTCCGGCGGCAGGAACTCGATCTCCTGGTAGAACGGCAGCCGCTGCCGCGTCCCACGGATGTGCCCGCGCTCCATGTCCGCGCTCTTGAAGCGGAAGCCCAGCTGGATGAAGGCGTCCAGGAGTGCCTGCTGCGCCGGCAGCGGGTGCACGTTGATCGGGTCCAGGTCGCCGGAGTCCACGGCCCGAGCGATCTCCAGCTCGGTCGTCACACCGATGTTCATCCCGCGCAGCTGCTGGCCGGCGATGCTCGTGACCGGGGTCTCCCACGGAATCTCGAGCCCGAACGGCACCACGTGCACGGCCCCGGCCTTCACCTCGAAGGCGCCGCCGAGCCGCTGCTTGGAGAACTCGATGTCCTGCTTGACCTCCTGGTCACCGCCTTCGACCTCGACCCGGGCCTGCAGTCCGACGGACAGCCCTTCGATCTGCTGGTCCACCGAGCCGCCCTGGATGCGCACCTCGCCCTGGACGACACCGCCAGGGACGACGTTCTCCTCGGTGAGCACCGTCTCGACGGAGGCGCCGCCGGCGCCCAGACTCGCGAGCAGCTTCTTGAAGCCCATGTCCACTCCTTATAGGTCTTGACCTCTACATACGCGCGACGACCGTAGTCGGTTCCCCGCTACCCTCGTACGCCATGATCGACCGCCCCGACCGTACGCCGCTGCCCCGGGACTTCTTCAGCCGCCCCGTGCTGGAGGTCGCCCCGGAGCTTCTGGGCCGCACGTTGATACGCCTGACCGACGACGGTCCGATCGAGCTGCGCCTCACGGAAGTGGAGGCGTACGCGGGCGAGGCCGATCCAGGCTCGCACGCCTACCGCGGCCGCACCGCGCGCAACGCCGTGATGTTCGGCCCGCCCGGTCACGCGTATGTCTACTTCACCTACGGCATGTGGCACTGCCTGAACGTCGTGTGCGGCCCGGAGGGTCACGCGAGCGGGATCCTGCTGCGCGCCGGTGAGATCCGAGTAGGCGCTGACCTTGCGAGCAAACGTCGAATCTCGGCCCGATACGGGAGAGAACTGGCCAAAGGCCCCGCCCGCCTGGCCACTGCCCTCGACGTCGACCGCGCCCTGAACGGAACGGACCTCTGCGCCGGCCCGTCGGCACCGCTGTCCCTGCTCCACGGCACCCCGCCGAGCCCTGACCAGGTACGCAGCGGACCCCGCACGGGAGTAGGCGGCGACGGAGCCCACCACCCCTGGCGCTTCTGGATCGACAACGACCCCACGGTGAGCCCGTACAGGGCCCACACGCCCCGCCGTCGGACCGGCCGCGACGCAACTTGACTCGGCTTCACGAGCCGCCTAACGTAGCCCGAGCCGCTTGAGACGGGTCCTGCTGTTCAGCAACCCGAAGCGGCCATCCACTACTTACGATCTACCCAACCGGGTGTGATTTCGGCATGCCGGAATTCGATCCCGAATGACTCGATTATGAGTCGCCCGGGGAATCGGCTAAAGTAGTGAACACGCCGAGAGGGAAACGCGGAAGCGAATTCCTGAAAGGCACCGAGGAAATCGGACGCGAAAGAGTCTGATAGAGTCGGAGACGCAAGACCGAAGGGAAGCGCCCGGAGGAAAGCCCGAGAGGGTGAGTACAAAGGAAGCGTCCGTTCCTTGAGAACTCAACAGCGTGCCAAAAATCAACGCCAGATTAGTTGATACCCCGTCTCCACATCGTGGAGTCGAGGTTCCTTTGAAAAGACCTGCGAGGCCTTCGGGTGCTCGTAGGCGAAACACAGCGAGGACGCTGTGAACCACGGGTCTTATTCCGACCGGTGGTTCCGCTCTCGTGATGTGTGCACCCGATCACGGGTAGACATTCACGGAGAGTTTGATCCTGGCTCAGGACGAACGCTGGCGGCGTGCTTAACACATGCAAGTCGAACGATGAAGCCCTTCGGGGTGGATTAGT
>NZ_JBFAYB010000026.1:0-84557 GCF_040681075.1 Streptomyces sp. NPDC051907
GGCGGATCGGCGCGCTCGCGCTGGGCGTCGCCCTCGTGGTCCCGGCGGCCCTTCCCGCGCTGGACGGCGGCCTGCTGGGCGGCCCGGGCGGCGGCGACGGCCCGGGGTCGGGCGGCGGCACCATCTCGGCGGTGAACCCGCTGGTCTCGCTACAGGACAGCCTGAACCAGCCGCAGGACCGCGAGGTGATCCGGTACCGCACGAACGCGACGAACACGCAGGACATGTACTTGCGGATCGTGGCGCTGGACCAGTTCGACGGCACCCAGTGGAAGTCCTCGGAGCGCAAGGTCAAGGACGTCCCCGACCGGCTCCCGCAGCCGGACGGCCTCAGCCCCTCCGTCGGGGTCACCGAGGTCAAGACGAACCTGTCGGCCGCCGACTCGTACAAGCAGAACTGGCTGCCGATGCCGTTCCCCGCGGTCAAGGTGGACATCGACGGCCGCTGGCGCTTCGAGCCCGCCGGCCGGACCCTGGTCGGCGACCGCAAGCAGGACACCGGCGGCGCGCAGTACTCGGTCACCAGCCTCGTCGTGAAGCCGACGGCCGAGCAGCTCGCGACCGCGTCCCGAGCCCCGGCGGCGCTGCTGCGCGAGTACACGAAGGTGCCCGACGTGCTGCCGGACGTGGTCAAGGAGACCGCGAAGCAGGTCACCAAGGGCGCGTCGAACGACTACGAGCGGGCGGTGAAGCTCCAGGACTGGTTCGCCGTGGACGGCGGCTTCCGCTACGAGACCCAGGAGGTCCAGTCGGGCACCGGCGTCGCCGCGATCACTCGCTTCCTGAAGCAGAAGGAGGGGTTCTGCGTTCACTTCTCCTTCTCGATGGCGGCGATGGCCAGGACGCTGGGCATTCCGGCCCGGGTCGCGGTGGGCTTCACTCCGGGGTCCCCGCGCTCGGACGGCACCATGTCGGTCGGTCTGCGCGACGCGCACGCCTGGCCCGAGCTGTACTTCGAGGGTGTGGGCTGGACGCGGTTCGAGCCGACCCCGACCCGGGGCAGCACGCCTGAGTACACCCGTGAGCAGACCCCGTCCGGCGGGCCCAGCGACCCGGCGCAGCCCGAGGCCAGCGCCTCGGCCGCGCCGTCCGCCGCGCCGTCGGCCTCGGACAGCTGCCCGCCGCAGGCGCGGCAGCTCGGCGAGTGCGGGGCGGCCGCTCCGGCGCCGGTCCTGCCGCCCGAGGACCCCGGCTTCCCGCTGGGGACGGTGCTCCTGGTGGCGCTGGGCGTGGTTCTCGCGGTGCTGCTGCCTCTGCTGCCGATGCTCTGGCGGATCACCCTGCGCGGGCGCCGGCTGGGCACCCGTGGGCGCACGCCGGCGGACGCCGCCGCCCGGACGCTCGCGGCCTGGCAGGAGATCGGCGACACCGCCTGGGACCACGGCATCCTGCCCGACGAGTCGCTGACGGCCCGCAAGGCCGCCGCCCGCATCGTCCGGCTGGGCACGCTGGAGGGCGGCTCCGCGGACGCGGTGCACCGTGTGGCCAGGGCGGTGGAGCAGGTGCTGTACGCACCCGAGCCCAGGCCGGGTTCGGGGCTCGCGGACGACGTCGAGAAGGCAGCGGCCGGACTGCGCGCCTCGGCGAGCACCCAGACGCGCCTGAGGGCTCTTCTCGCGCCCCGTTCGTCCATCCGGGTGATCTGGGCCCTGTCGGCCCGCTGGACGTCGCTCACGGACCGCTGGGGCGTGCGCCGGTGGCGTCTGGACCGGTGGGCGGGACTCCTGCGCCGCCCGTCCCGGCAGCGAGGCTGATCCGCTGAACCGCTGATCACTGGGGACACGGTGCCTCGGGCCGGACGCGAGTCCGACCCGAGGCGCCGCCGTCTTATGACTGGCGCGGTAGGGGTCGGGCGTACGGGTCGCGCGTACGGGTCTGGCGTGCTGGTGGGGCGTACGGGTCGGCCCGTAGAGGTCGCGCGTACGCGTCTGACGTGCGGGTCGGGCGTAGGCGTACGAGCTGTACCGGGCCCGGCTCCAGCTGCGCCCGTCGGGGGCCCTACCCGCCTGCCCTGCTCGTCAGCCCGGCCCGTGAGCCCTGCCCAGCGCCCGATCCGCCGCACGGACCGCTAACCGCACGGACCGCCACCGCAGAGGCCGCCGTGCGGGACCGAGCCGGGCCTCCGGACGCGTCCCGCTCGGGCCTGGCCTCAGACCGCCTGGGGCCAGGCTTCAGACATGGCTGTACGGGTGAGGGGCGGCGCTCTCTCGAGCGTCGCCCCTCACCCGTACGGCAAGTGTGAGTTCCGCGTGTCGTGGGCCCGCGACTGGCGAGAGCCGCGGTCTCAGCGATCTGCGGACGGTGTCGTCAGTGGCCCTGTTCGTCGCGACGGCGCTGCCACCGCTGCTCGATCCGGTCCATCATCGACTTGCGCTGACGTGGGTGTCGGCGGGCTGTCGCCGCCGTGTCCCCAAGGGTCTGCTGCTCACCCGGTTTAGGCGCCTTGCGCCAGCCGGTGACCGCGAGGACCGCACAGCCGAGCATGACGAGGAACCCCACCACGCTGATCCAGATCTGCTGAGCGACCATTCCGGCCATGAGGAGCGCGATACCCACCAGGAAGCCTGCGACTGCCTGGTAGACCCGTCGCCGGGTGTACGTACGCAGCCCGCTTCCCTCAAGCGCTGTAGCGAACTTGGGATCTTCGGCGTACAGCGCTCGCTCCATCTGCTCGAGCATTCGCTGCTCGTGCTCCGAGAGCGGCACGGAGTCCTCCTAGTCGTCGGTCGCGGGGGGCGACCAATGCGGCCCTTTCAGGATAGGCAGGGAATCGCCCCCGTGAAACCCGCCCTCAACGCCAACTTCGCCAGTCCGGGCCGCCATGACCGGCTCGGGGTGCTGAGGCGTAGATTCCCCAACGTCCGATCCGTCATGCCGGATGGTGTCCCCCGATCATACGGGGCGACGGCCACGATCGGGCGGTCTGTGGCGTACTCCATCTGCGGCTGCGCCGCTGATCAGCCCTGCTTCTCGGCGAGCAGATGGAGCTGGGTGGCGACAGAGTGGAACGCGGGCTGTTCGGCGGCGGCCGCCTCCAGCTTGAGCAGCGCGTCCAGCGCGCCGGGCTCGGTGTCCACCAGAACGCCGGGAACCAGGTCCGCGAAGACCCGTACGCCGTGCACCGCGCCGACCTCGGCGCCGGCCGCTGCCACCAGCTCGGTCAGCTGCTCGACGGTGAAGCGCCGGGGCACCGGATCGCCCGTGCCCCAACGGCCCGCGGGGTCGGAAAGCGCGTGGCGGGCCTCGGTGAAGTGCCCGGCCAGCGCCCTGGCGAGGACGGCCCCGCCGAGCCCGGCGGCGAGCAGGCTGAGCGCGCCGGCGGGCCGGAGCGCCTCCACGGCATTGCGCACGCCCTCGCCGGGATCGTCCACGTACTCCAGGACTCCGTGGCAGAGCACGGCGTCGTACCCGCCGCGCTCGACCACGTCGAACAGGCCGTGCACATCGCCCTGGACGCCGCGGACGCGGTCGGCGACGCCGGACTCCGCGGCACGGCGCTCCAGCGCGAACAGGGCGTTGGGGCTGGGGTCGACGACGGTCACGCGGTGCCCGAGCTGAGCCACGGGCACCGCGAAGTTGCCGCTGCCGCCTCCGGTGTCCAGGACATCCAGGGCGGCGGACCCGGTTGCCTTGACCCGGCGGTCGAGAGCGTCCCTGAGGACCTCCCAGACCACGGCGGTACGGAGAGAGGCACGGGGGCGCATCGGGTCCGACACGGCAGTTGACTCCTCGGGCGGTGCTCGCCCCGACCTGCGGGGCGTATTACGTCGAATACTCCGCCCACCCTATTGCCTCAGCGCCTCCTCACCGCTCTCCGTCTCATCCCGCGGCCTCCGACGTCCCTTCCGGCTCGGTCCCGGGCTGTGGCAGCACCGGCTGAAGCACCAGCAGCCGCTCGACCAGCCGCAGGAACATCGCCGCGTCGCGCAGCAGGTCGTCGGCGTCGCGCAGGGTCGCGGCGCCCTGGATGCCGGCCTCGGCGCGCGCCCTCCGCTGCGCGCCCGAGGCGAACAGCGCGCTCCACTCGGCGAGCTCGGGCGCTATCTCGGGCAGGACTTCCCAGGCGCTTCGTATGCGCTGGCGCCGGCGCTCGTTGGTCTCGGGCCGGCCGCGCGCCGCGAGGACCGCGGCCGCGGTGCGCAGGGCCGCCAGATGGGCCGTGGCATACCGCTCGTTGGGCATCTCGAGGTCGGCGGCCTCGTCCAGTCCCGAGCGGGCCTGGGCGAGCAGGTCGAGGGCGGCCGGCGGGGCAGAGGCCCGCCGGAGGACGGGGTGAACGTCGCCCGCCGGTCCGGTCAGTGAGGGTGCAGGGCCGGTGGCGCGGCGCCGGTGTGCGGCGGCTGCGTAGGAGTTGGCCATGACGAACCTCCTGTCGTCGTGTGACGGCGCTGTGGCCGTATGTGTCCATCGTGGGGGGACCCACTGACAATCGGCCCTGACCAGCGGTTTTGGTTCGAGCGCGGGTTCGGGGGTAGTTTTTGCACTGACTGGTCAGTTTAAAAATCGGGGAGGGGTTACGTGGACAGCCCACAGGGCGACAGCCCGCGAGGGGCGGCCGTCGTCGCCGAGGACTTCGGGCTCAAGGGCCCGCGCGGCTGGGCGTTCCGCTCGGTGGACGTCGACGCCGGGCCCGGCTCGCTCGTCGCCGTCGAAGGGCCCTCCGGCTCGGGGCGCACCTGCCTGCTGCTCGCGCTCACCGGCCGCATGCGGCCCGCCGCGGGCCGCGCGGAGGTGGGCGGACTGCAGCTGCCGCGCAAGATGGCCGCGGTACGCCGGATCAGCGCGCTGGGCCCGATGCCGGGCGTCAGCGACCTCGACCCGGCGCTGACGGTCGCCGAGCATCTGCGCGAGCGGGCCCTGCTGCAGCGCCGTTTCGACGGCTCGCTGCGCACCCTGCTGCGGCCGCGCGCCGAGCGGGCGGCCGAGGCCCGCAGCCGCGTCGACGAGGCCCTGGCGGCCGCCGGGCTCGACCTGGCGACCCTGCCGAAGGAGGAGCGCACCTCGGTACGCGACCTGGAGCGGCTGGAGGAGCTGCGGCTGTCCGTCGCCCTCGCGCTGATCGGCCGCCCACGGCTGCTCGCCGTCGACGACGCCGACCTGAAGCTCTCCGACGCCGACCGGGCGAAGGCCTGGGAGCTGCTCCGCTCGATCGCCGACAGCGGTGTGACCGTGCTCGCGGTGTGCAGCCAGGCGCCCGAGGGCGCGACCGTCGTCCGCATGGCGCCGGACGCCGCGCAGCCCGAGGCCGGCACGGCGCCGCGGAAGCGACTCGCGCCGAAGGCCGCCTCGAAGGCGACGCCCGCGCCGGGGAAGCCCGAGCCGTCCGAGTCGGATGAGCCGGCCGGACCGGAGAAGGCCGCCGAGCCCGAGCCCGAGGCCGTGCAGCCCAGCGCCGCGGAGCCCGCGGACCGGCCCGCGGACCGGTCGGCCGGCACGCCTGCCGACACGAGCGCCGCCAAGTCCGAAGACACGCCTGCCGACGCGCCCGCCGCCAAGTCCGAAGACACCACCGAGGAGGGGACGTCCGATGCGCTCGCCGAAACTCGCCGCGCTTGAGCTGACGCGGTTCGGCAGGGGGAAGCTGCCGCGCGCCGCGCTCGTCGCGATCCTGCTGCTGCCGCTGCTGTACGGCGCGCTGTACCTGTGGTCGTTCTGGGACCCGTACGGCAAGCTCGACCGGATTCCCGTCGCCCTCGTCAACGACGACAAGGGCGCGACGGCCGACGGCAAGAAGATCAGCGCCGGCGACGAGATCACCGAGGGCCTGCTCGACAGCGACGTCTTCCAGTGGCACGAGGTGAGCGCTGACGAGGCCCGCGAGGGCGTCGAGGACGGCTCGTACTACCTCTCGCTGACCATGCCCGAGGACTTCAGCAAGCGCATCGCCTCCAGCTCCGGCGACTCTCCCGAGACCGGCGCCCTCCAGGTGCGCACGAACGACGCCAACAACTACATCGTCGGGCAGATCTCGCGGACCGTCTTCTCCGAGGTGCGCACCGCCGCCTCCACCGACGCCTCGCGCTCGTTCCTCGACAAGATCTTCATCTCCTTCTCCGACATCCACCAGGCGACCGAGAAGGCCGCGAAGGGCGCCGACGAGCTCAAGGACGGCGTCGGCAAGGCGAAGAAGGGCTCGAAGGACCTCTCGGACGGCCTGAAGGACGCCAAGGACGGCAGCGGCAAGCTGGCCGGCGGCATCACCAAGCTGGCAACGGGCGCCGACGACCTCGAGAAGGGCTCCCTCAAGGTCGCCGCCGGCACCCAGCAGCTCGCCGACAAGATCAACGGGTACGCCGCCGACATCCGCCCGTACCTCAAGGACAACGGCAAGATGATCGGCGACTCAGCGCGGCTGGTCTCCGACGGCTCCAAGGCCGTGCGCCACAACCTGGACCTGCTCGTGGAGCGCGCCCCCGGCACCGCCGACCGCGCCCACAAGGCCGCCGACAAGCTGCGCGAGCTCTATAGCGCTCGCTGCGAGGAGGCAGTCCTCCCCGACCCGGCCTACTGCCCGGATCTGAAGCAGGCTCAGATCGCCGCCGACGACGTCGCCACGATCGCCGACGACGTCAACGCCCTGGTGAAGAACAACAGCGGCGACCTCAAGAAGCTGGACGGGCACCTCGCCACGCTCCAGAAGAACGCGGACGACCTCGCCAAGCGCTCCCCGCGCCTGGACGAGGACATCGAGTCGTCCGTACGGGACGTCAACCGGCTCAACTCCGGCGCCAAGGAGGTCGCCGCCGGCGCCGACCGGCTGCACACCGGGCTGACCAGTGCAAAGAGCGGCTCGACCGACCTCGACACCGGCGTCGGCAAGCTCAAGAAGGGCGCCAAGAGCCTCGACGGCGGGCTCTTCAAGCTGGCCGACGGCTCCACGGATCTGGCCGGTGGCCTCAACGACGGCGTGGAGAAGATCCCGGACTACGACAAGAAGGACCGCGACCGCCGCACGGAGGTCATGTCCGACCCGGTGCAGCTGGCCAACCAGTCCCTGCACAAGGCCGCCAACTACGGCACGGGCTTCGCCCCTTACTTCATCCCGCTCTCGCTATGGGTGGGCTCGATGGTGGCGTACATGATCATCCAGCCGCTCAACCGGCGTGCGCTCGCCGCCGGCGCCTCCGCCTGGCGGATCGCTATGGCGGGCTGGCTGCCGGTCGCCGCGATCGGCCTGCTCCAGGTGGGCGCGCTGATGTCGGTACTGCACTGGGGACTGGGCCTCGAGATGGCGTACGCGGCCGGAACGGTCGGCTTCCTCGCCCTGGTGACCTGCTGCTTCTCGGCGATCATCCAGTGGCTGAACGCCCGGTTCGGGGCCGCCGGCCGGATCTTCGTCCTGGCGGTCCTGATGCTCCAGCTGACCTCCGCAGGCGGCACCTACCCCGTGCAGACGAGCCCGGCGTTCTTCAACGCGATCCACCCCTTCCTGCCGATGAGTTACGTCGTCGAGTCGCTGCGGATCCTCATCACCGGCGGCGGACTCGGCCCGGTATTGCAGGCGTGCGCGGTTCTGGCCGCCTTCACGGCGGGCGCGCTCGCGCTGACCGCCCTCACCGCGCGGAGCAAGCAGGTGTGGACGCTGGACCGCCTCCACCCCGAGCTGAGCCTTTGACAGGGAGCGGACCTGTGAGAATCGACGTCATGGACGCCATGGACAGCAGCAGCACAAGACGGCGGGCGACCCGGGCCAAGCTCTACGAGGCGGCGGTGACGCTCATCGCCGAGCAGGGCTTCTCAGCCACCACGGTGGACGAGATCGCCGAACGCGCCGGGGTCGCCAAGGGCACGGTCTACTACAACTTCAAGAGCAAGACCGAGCTGTTCGAGGAGCTGCTGCGGTTCGGCGTCGGCCTGCTGACCGCGTCCCTGCAGTCCGCCGCCGACGAGACGGCGGAGCGCGGCGGCTCCAAGGTCGAGGCGCTGGACGCGATGATCAAGGCGGGTCTGGTCTTCATCGACCGGTACCCGGCCTTCACCCAGCTGTACGTCGCCGAGCTCTGGCGCACCAACCGGGCCTGGCAGTCGACGCTTCTGGTGGTGCGGCAGCAGGCGGTCGCCGTGGTCGAGACGGTGCTGCGGGAGGCCGTCGAGAACGGCGAGCTGAGCGAGGAGATCGACGTTCAGCTGACGGCCGCCGCGCTGGTGGGGATGGTGCTGGTGGCGGCGCTGGACTGGCAGGCGTTCCAGCCGGAGCGCTCGCTCGACGATGTGCACGCGGCGCTGTCGCGGCTGCTGCACGGCCGCGTGAGCGGGCGCTAGAGGCGGAGCTGCGTGAGCGGGCGCCAGTGGTCAAGCCGCGGGAGCGGGCGCCGGCGGCAGGACAGAGAAAAGCCGGTCCGGTGAGGCTCGATCCCCCCGAGCCCCGCCGGACCGGCGTGGTTTCCCCCGTGATCCCCCGTAGTCCCCCGTGCCCCCCGATCTCCCCGTATCCCCCGTGGAGCGGAGAGCCCCGGTCAACGGGTCCCCGTCGTGCAACCCCCGTTCCGTCAGGGGAGCCGCGCCGTTCCGCCGCCCCGTGTCGTCGGTGCCGGCGCCGCGCCCCTTCCGTGGTCCCTACTCTTCCTTCTCCGCAGGTCGGGCCCATCCGCGCCCGTACTCATCTCCCGTACTAGGTACGGGTACTCAGCTGTGCGCGCTCATCCCCACCCGGCGGCTCGCCCCTCTGGTTACGATCGCGTCCGTGTCCGTACTCCCTCTCGTCTTCACCAGCGGCTGGGCCAGCGGGATCAACGCCTACGCGGTGGTTCTGCTCCTCGGCGTCTTCGGGGCCACGGGCCTCACCGACGAAGTGCCCGAGTCGCTTCAGCGCACCGATGTGCTGATCGTCGCCGGGGTGCTCTTCCTGTGCGAGGCGGTGGCGGACAAGATCCCGTACGTCGACTCGATATGGGACTCCGTGCACACCGTGATCCGCCCGGTGGCAGGGGCGGTCGTGGCGGCCCTGCTGGCCGGGGAGAGCGGCTCGCTGCCCGAGCTCGCGGCGGGCGCGGTCGGCGGCTCGACCGCGCTGATGAGCCATCTGGTCAAGGCCGGCACCCGGATGGCGATCAACACCTCGCCCGAGCCGTTCAGCAACATCGCCGTGAGCACGGCGGAGGACCTGGGCGTCGCCGGGGTGATCACCTTCGCGATATTCCATCCGCTCGCGGCCGCGATCATCGCGGCGGTCCTGCTGGCGCTGGGCATCGTGACCGTCGTCTTCCTCGCCTCGAGGATCCGCCGCTTTCTGCGGCGCAGAGCGCAGCGCCGCGAGGAGCGGCGGGTCGCGCAGTCCGGGCTTCCCAGACTCCCCGAGTGAGCGCGCCGCCGCGAGCTCGGACCGGCTCGGCCGGTTGTCACAGGCGGCGGATAAAGTCGCTGACATGGCACGGATTGCGGTGATCGGCGCAGGCATGGGCGCGATGGCAGCTGCTGCCCGGCTGGCCGTCGCGGGCCACCGGGTGACGGTGTTCGAGCGCTCGACGACGTACGGCGGCGCGGTGGGCCGCTTCGAGAAGGACGGCTTCGCCTTCGACACCGGACCGGGGCTGCTGCATCTGCCCGCCGTCTGGCGGGACTTGTTCGTCAAGACGGGCAAGGAGCCGCTGGAGAAGTGCGTCGAGATGGTCCAGGCCGACCCGGCGAGCCGGCACTGCTTCGCGGACGGCACGTCGGTGTCCTTGCCCAACGCCTCCCGGGCGGGCGTCGTCTCGGCCCTGGACGCGGCGCTCGGGGCGGGCGCGGGCGAGCGGTGGGGCGACTTCCTGGGCCGCGCCCGGGACGCCTGGGACCGCTCGCGGCGCCCGCTGCTGGAGGAGCCGCTGCCCGACGACCCGACGCGGTTCGAGCGCGATCCCTACCCTGCGCTGAGCCGGCGGTTCCTGCGGCGCCCGGCGCGCACCCTCGGCGAGGTGGGGGCGTGGGAGCTGCGCGATCCCCGGCTCGCCGCGCTGCTGGACTGGTACGCCCTGGCGTACGGCGTCGATCCGCGCACCGGGCCCGCCTCCGCCGCCGTGCTGCCGTACATGGAGCAGACCTTCGGCAGCTGGCGCGTCCAGGGAGGCATGCGGGCGCTCGCGGACGCCGTGTACGAGCGGTGCCTGGCCCGCAGGGTCGAGTTCGTCTTCGGCGCAGCGGTGACGGAGGTGCTGGAGAAGGACGGCCGGGCGGCCGGTGTGGAGCTCGACCACGACCAGAGGATCGAGGCGGACCTGGTGGTGGCCGGCGCCCCGCTGCCCGCGCTGTACCGGGACCAGGTGGTCCCCTGGGACCGCCAGGACGAGTGGCCGCGTTGGCAGTCGGGCGTCGTGAGCGGCCGGGTCTCCGTGTTCCTCGCGCTGCGCGGGGCGCGTCCCGCCGACGCGGTGCACCGCACGGTGGTGCACGCCGTGGACCGGGACGCGGAGCTGGACGCGCTGGCCGCGGGGCGACTGTGCGGCCGGCCCACCGTGACCGTGCTGCGGCCGGACGATCCCGGGCTGCGGCCCGACGACGGCCATGAGTCGCTGACGCTCACCGCGACCGTGCCCGCCGTGCTCCGGGGCGGGGGGTCGTGGCCCGCGGCTGCCGGGAGGCTCGCCGACGGGATGGTCGAGGCGGCCGCGGTCGCCGTTCCCGGTCTGGCGGACCGGCTGCTCTGGCGCGAGGTGCGCACCCCCGCGGACACCGTCCGGGAGACCGGCGCACCCGAGGTGCCCGCGCCGGCGCTGGCGGGCGCGGAAGGCGCCTTCCTGCCGGCGGCGAACCGCTCCCCCCTGCCCGGCCTGTACGTCGCGGGCGGCTGGGCACACCCCGGCGGCGGACTCGCGCACGCGGGGATGTCGGGGGCGCTGGTGGCCGGCCTGATCGTGGAGGGCGCGGACTTCCGCGGCTCGCAGTAGGCCAAGGGGCCGGCGGCACCCGCCCCACGGCGGGCGCCGAGCCGGGCGAAGAGGGTCCGGCGCGGAGCGGGGACGAAGAGGGTCCGGCTCGTTGCCGGGCCGCGACCGGTCCGGCAACGAGCCGGAGCGAAAGCGGTCCGACGCCGAGCAGGGTCAGGAGCGGTTGACGCCTCGCCGGGTCCGAGACAGGTCCGACGCTGAGCCGGGGCGCGAAAAGCGGTCTCGCGCCGAGCCGTGGCGAAACCGACTGGACACCTCGCCGGTTCGAGACCGGTCTCGCGCCGACCCGGGTCGAAGCGGATCCATCGCCGAGCCGGGTCGAAGAGGGTCCGGCGCCGAGCCGTGGCGAAGGCGGTCCGGCGCCGAGCGGGGCCAGTAGCGGTTCGACGCCTCCCGGGTCGAGAGCCGTCCGACACCACGCCAGGTCAGTAGCGGTACTGCTGCTCGTTGTATCCCGCGTCGTAGCCGTACTGCGAAGGCTGCTCCTGCGGCATCGGCGGCACCTGCTGCTCGCCGTCGCGCTGCTGCGGCACCCACACCCCGCCCGGCGGCGTGTCGCTGTACCCCGTGGCGTACGGGTCGGCGAACTGCTGCTGGCCGCCATAGCTGTCGTAGTTGTCGTACGAGGCGTACTGCTGGCCGCCGACATAGGGGTCGGAGTACGCGGCGTACTGCTGCTGCCCGCCGCCGTAGTCGTACATGCCCGCGTAGGCGTCCTGGCCGGCGGTCTGCTGGCCGTAGCCGTCATAGCCGTCGAACCCGCTGCCGTACGACGCGAAGTTCTGGCTGTCGTCCGGGGCCGGCGCGTACGCCGCGCCGCCGCTGTAGACGCCGTACTGCCCGGTGTCCTCGGGCAGCGGCTCCGGCTCGTAGACGGCGCTCTCGCCGTCCGCGGCGCCCGGCTCGTAGGAGAGGTCGGACACCTGCAGGGTGGGCTCGCGCATCGCGTCCTGGCCGGGGGACTTGCGCCGCCGGCTCGCGCCGGGACTGCCGCCGAGCGCCCAGCCGGTCGAGAAGCCCCGGCGGAACGAGAGCGTGACATAGGTCTGGCCGACGGCGAAGGCGATCGCGCCGAACCCGATCACCGGGACCGACGGCATCAGCACGCCGAGCACGACGACGAGGAAGCCGCCGAAGGCGAGCATCCGCCAGCGCAGCCGCGCCTTGTACTGCAGCAGCACCTCACCGAGCAGCCACAGCGCGACGATGCCGAACGCGATGTAGAGGACCGTCCAGCCCATGCCCGCCCCTCTCATACGGCCGCCCGCCCCGGGTAGGGGCGGGTGCGGCCGGTCACGACTGCTCGTGCAGTCCGAGATTCTCGTAGATTTCGAGCGTTGCCGTGGAGTTGTTGAGCGTAATGAAGTGCAGTCCGGGGACACCCTCGGAGAGCAGCCGGGCGCAGAACTCCGTCGCGTACTCGATGCCAATGGAGCGTACAGCGGCCGGATCGTTCTGAGCCGAGAGGATCCGCTCTTTCAGCTCGGGCGGGAACGAGGCGTTGCTGAGCTGCGCAAACCTCTCGAGCTGCTTCACGCTGGTCACCGGCATGATCTCGGGGATGATCGGGGTCTGGCAGCCCGCCGCCCCGACGCGGTCCCGCAGCCGCAGATAGTCCTCGGGCTGGAAGAACATCTGGGTGATCGCGTAGTCGGCGCCGGCATGGCACTTGTCCACGAAGTGCTGGACGTCGGTCTCCCAGTCGTCCGAGCGCGGGTGCATCTCGGGGAAGGCCGCGACGCCGACGCAGAAGTCGCCGGACTCCTTGATCAGCGCGACGAGCTCGGCGGCGTACCGCACGCCCTCGGGGTGCTTGACCCACTCGCCCATGGGGTCGCCGGGCGGGTCGCCCCGGACGGCGAGGATATTGCGGATTCCGGCGTCGGCGTACTGCCCGATCATGTTGCGCAGCTCGGCGATGGAGTGGTTCACCGCGGTGAGGTGGGCGACGGGGGTGAGCGTCGTGTCGGCCGCGATCTGCTCGGTGGCCTTCACGGTGCCGGCGCGGGTGGAGCCGCCCGCGCCGTAGGTCACGGAGACGAAGTTCGGGGCCACCGCCTCGACCCTGCGCAGCGCGTTCCAGAGGTTCCGCTCGCCCTTTTCGGTCTTGGGCGCCCAGAACTCGAAGGAGTAGGAAGTCTTGCCGGTCGCAAGGAGTTCGCGCACTGTTCGCGCGCGATCCATCCTGGTCGAAGCTGTACCGAGGGCCATACCCGCAGGTTAACCACGCGGTGGCAGTCGCCCAACCAGATCAAGGAAAAATGGCCGTTTTGCCGGGTTACTGTCCACCCTTCGGACAGTTATGCGATCCGATTACAGGATGGAGTCACCCGAACACGCACGAGTCATGTGACAACGTCATAAGCAGGCGATCATGCACTGCGCTCGCGGACGCGCTTGGCCAGGTCAGCGGCCGCGGCGGCCGGGTCGTCGGCCTCTGTCAGCGCTCGTACGACGACGATCCTGCGGGCGCCCGCGTCCAGCACCTCGTCGAGGTTGGCCGCGTCGACGCCGCCGATCGCGAACCACGGGCGGTCGGTCTCCAGCGCCGCGGTGTAGCGCACGAGGTCCAGTCCCGGGGCGTGCCGTCCGGGCTTGGTCGGGGTGGGCCAGCAGGGGCCGGTGCAGAAGTAGTCCACGCCGGGCTCGGCCGCGGCCGCGGCGGCCTCGGACTCGGCGTGCGTGGAGCGGCCGATCACCACGTCGTCCCCGAGGATCGCGCGGGCCGCCGGGACGGGCAGATCGCCCTGGCCCAGGTGCAGCACATCGGCGCCGACGGCGTGCGCCACGTCCGCGCGGTCGTTCACCGCGAGCAGCTTGCCGTGGCGGCGGCAGGCGTCGGCGAAGACCTCCAGATGCTCCAGCTCCTCGCCCGCCTCCATGCCCTTGTCGCGCAGCTGCACGACGTCGACCCCGGAGCCGAGGACGGCGTCGAGGAACGCGGCGAGGTCTCCCTGCCGCTTGCGCGCGTCCGTGCAGAGGTAGAGCCGGGCGTCGGAGAACGCGGCGCGGGCCGTGGACATGGGCAATTCCCCCGTTGGGTCGGCGGTGTGCGGGCAGGGGCCAGGCAGCCCCGGCACGCACACCGCAGCTGGCGGCGTCCCTGGTGTCCAGGGACGCCGGAGTGTCCAGGGTGCTCAGGCCCCTGGGAACGTCGGAATCTCTGAGGACGTCAGACGGCGAGCGCCTGAGCCCGGCGCTTCACCTCCGTGCCGCGATTCTCGCCCAGCGCCTGCGCGGGCGTGCCCGGCAGGGTCGGGTCGGGGGTGAAGAGCCACTCGAGCATCTCTTCGTCGGTGAAGCCGTCGTCCCTCAGAAGGGTCAGGGTCCCGGCGAGGCCCTTGACCACCTTGTCGCCGTCGATGAAGGCGGCAGGCACCTGAAGCGCCCGGTTCTCACCGCGGCGCACGGCGATCAGCTGGCCCTCCTTGACCAGCTGCCGTACGCGTGTCACCTCGACATCGAGCATTTCCGCGATGTCGGGAAGGTAGAGCCAGGCGGGGACGAGAGCATCGGTTTTTGCGTCAATCTCGGTCACAGGACAAGCGTGCCATCCCGGACTGACAGTGGGTAGCCGGGCCTACAGAGCTGCGGCCTTCAGAGGGACGGCCGGGTCGGCGGCGCGCTCGGGATCGAGCCGCGCCCCGGACTGGATGAGCTTGCGGCCCTGCGCCAGGTCACGGGCCCGCCCCACGGCCAGCAGCGCCACCAGGACGCCCTCCCGCAGCCAGAGCACCGACCACGCCTCGCCGGCGGAGTCGCCGCGCCACACGGTCGTGTCGGCGGCCGCGTGATGGCCCGCGTACTGCACGAACCGGCCGAACTGCTCCGACCAGAAGTAGGGCACCGGGTCGTACGCCTCCGAGGTCCCGCCGTCGCCCGCGACGATGTCGGCGGCGACCGTGCGCGGCCCCTGGAGGGCGTTGTCCCAGTGGTGCACGAGCAGCCGCTCGCCATAGCGGCCGGAGGGGAAGGAGGCGCAGTCCCCCACCGCGTACACGTCGGGCTGCGAGGTGCGCAGATGATCGTCCGCCGTGATTGCGCCGTCCGGGCCCAGCTCGACGCCGGAGCCGGCCAGCCACGCGGTCGCGGGCCGCGCGCCGATGCCGACGACCACCGCGCCGGCGGGGAGCTGCCGGCCGTCCGCGAGGAGCACCGCGCCGGGCTCGACGTCGGCCACGCGCGCGTGGGTGAGCAGTTCGACGCCGTACTCGGCGTACCAGTCGGCCATCGGGGCGGCGACCTCCGCGGGCAGGGCGCCGGCCAGCGGGCGCTCCTCGGCCTCGACCACGGTGACCGCGCAGCCCGCCTCGCGGGCGGCCGTGGCGAACTCCGCGCCGATCCACCCCGCGCCGACGACCACCACGTCGTGCTGCTCGGCGAGGACGGGCCGCAGCCGCGCGGCGTCGTCGACCGTGCGCAGCAGATGGACGCCGGGGACGCCCTCGGAGCCTCGCAGGGTGATCGGCTCCGCGCCGGTGGCGATGACCAGGACGTCGTACGGGACGGGGCCGGCCTCGGTGTCCAGCTCGTGGGCCGCGGGGCGGACGCCGGTCACCTCGCAGCCGAGCCGCAGCTCGACGTCGAGGTCCTCGAAGTCGACCTCGAAGGCGGAGTCCTCGGCCTTGCCGAGCAGGATCGCCTTGGAGAGCGGGGGCCTGTCGTACGGCTGATGGGGCTCGGCGCCGATCAGCGTGACCGGTCCGGTGAAGCCCTTCTCCCGCAGGGCCACCGCGGTCTGGACGCCGGCCATGCCCGCGCCGACGACCACGATCCGCCGCGTCCCGGGCGCGGCGGCGCCCTGCTCCGCCGCCGGGTCGGACTGCCGGCCCTGTGCCGGGTCGGTCCGCCGCTCCGACGCCTCGGCCCGCCAGTCCGGCGCCGGGTCGGTCCGCTGCTCTGTCTCCTGCTGCCGCTCGCTCACCCGATCACCTTACGCATCTGACGATCCGTCAGGAAGGGAGTTCCTCCACGACGCTGGTCCCGCTGCCCTCCTGAGACTCCCACTCCCAGCTCTCCTCAAGGCGCACGCGCCCGTCCGCCAGCTCGACGACCGTGGACACGCAGTGCCCCGAGGACGTCCCGCCGTCCGTCTTCAACTGGACATAACGGAAGTCCAGCCGGTCGCCCTCCCGCGTCCCGACGAGGTGTCCGCGGACCACGTCGCCGCCCTCGTACTCGGCCCAGATCCTCCCCTGTGCCTCGTGGTACGCGAACCGGGTCCGCGTGCCCACCTGGCCCGGAGCCTGGTCGGCGACCGGGGAGAGTACGAGTCCGTCGAGCGACTTCGCCACAGCGGCTGCTCCCTTACTGACAGTTGGGGCCTGGGGTTAGGGTGGCCACCGTAAAGCACTCGCGGGAGCCCGGACGCACCGGGCTGAGAGGGAGGCTGGGCGGCCTCCGACCGTACGAACCTGATCCGGGTCATGCCGGCGAAGGGAGGGGCTGGACGCCCATGCCTCGTACCGAAGACTCATCCGAAGACTCATCCGACGTCCTCGTCGTCGGGGGCGGAATCATCGGCCTGGTCACGGCCTGGCGGGCGGCGCAGCGCGGACTGCGCGTCACCGTCGCCGATCCGGAGCCGGGCGGCGGAGCGGCTCAGGTCGCGGCCGGCATGCTCGCCGCCGTCACCGAGCTCCACTACGGCGAGCAGACGCTCCTCGGCCTCAACCTGGAGTCCGCGCGGCGCTACCCCGCCTTCGTCGCCGAGCTGGAGGAGGCGAGCGGCGAGCCGGTCGGCTACCGCGCCTGCGGCACCCTCGCCGTCGCGCTCGACTCCGACGACCGCGCTCACCTGCGGGAGCTGCACGCACTCCAGCGCCGGTCCGGGCTGGAGTCGGAGTGGCTGACCGGCCGCGAGTGCCGTCGCCTGGAGCCGATGCTCGCGCCCGGCGTACGCGGCGGGCTACGGGTGGACGGCGACCACCAGGTCGACCCGCGGCGGCTGGCGAAGGCGCTGACGGTGGCGTGCGAGCGGGCCGGGGTGCAGTTCCGCCACGGCTGGGCCGAGCGGCTCTCGGTGGTACGGGACCGCGCCGCGGGCGTGGTGCTGACCGACGGAACGCAGCTCGCAGCGGACCAGGTGGTCCTGGCGGGCGGCTCGCTCAGCGGCCGGCTGGGCGGGGTGCCCGACGCCGTGCTGCCGCCGGTACGGCCGGTGAAGGGGCAGGTGCTGCGGCTGACCGTGCCGCGCGCGTACGCGCCCTTCCTGTCGCGGACCGTACGGGCCGTGGTGCGCGGCAGCCATGTCTATCTGGTGCCGCGCGAGAACGGCGAGCTGGTCGTGGGCGCGACCAGCGAGGAGCTCGGCTGGGACACCACGGTCACCGCGGGCGGGGTGTACGAGCTGCTGCGCGACGCGCACGAGCTGGTGCCCGGCATCACCGAGCTGCCCCTGACCGAGACCCGCGCCGGGCTGCGGCCCGGCTCCCCCGACAACGCCCCGCTGCTGGGCCCGACCACGCTGCCCGGCCTGCACCTGGCCACCGGGCACTACCGCAACGGCGTCCTGCTCACCCCTCTCACCGGCGACGTCATGGCGCACGCGCTGGTCGCCGGCGAGCTCCCGGACGAGGCCCGCCCCTTCACTCCCCGCCGCTTCTCCCCCGTACGTCAGGAGCAGCTCGTATGACCGTGTCAGTGACTCGTATGACCGTGTCAGTGAACGGAGAGCCACGCGACGTCGCGGCCGGCACGACGCTGGACACGCTGGTCGCCACGCTCACCGCGGCGCCCTCCGGGGTCGCCGCCGCCCTCAACGAGACCGTCGTCCCGCGCAGCCAGTGGGCCGGCGCCCGGCTCGGCGACGGCGACCGGGTCGAGGTCCTCACCGCAGTGCAGGGAGGCTGATCAGCCATGGCCGACGACCGTTTCGTCCTGGGCGGCACGGAGTTCTCGTCCCGTCTGATCATGGGCACGGGCGGGGCGCCAAGCCTCGACGTGCTGGAACGCTCCCTCGTCGCGAGCGGCGCCGAGCTCACCACCGTCGCGATGCGCCGCGTCGACCCGACCGTGCGGGGCTCCGTGCTCTCCGTCCTGGAGAGGCTGAACATCCGCCTCCTGCCCAACACCGCGGGCTGCTTCACCGCCGGGGAGGCCGTCCTCACCGCCCGCCTCGCGCGCGAGGCGCTCGGCACGGACTGGGTCAAGCTCGAGGTCGTCGCGGACGAGCGCACGCTGCTGCCCGATCCGATCGAGCTGCTGGACGCGGCGGAGACCCTGGTCGACGAGGGGTTCACCGTCCTTCCGTATACGAACGACGACCCGGTGCTCGCCCGGAAGCTGGAGGACGTGGGCTGTGCGGCGATCATGCCGCTGGGGTCGCCGATCGGCTCTGGGCTGGGCATCCGCAACCCGCACAACTTCCAGCTGATCGTCGAGCACGCGCGCGTGCCGGTGATCCTGGACGCCGGGGCGGGCACGGCGTCCGACGCGGCGCTCGCGATGGAGCTGGGGTGCGCGGCGGTGATGCTGGCGTCGGCGGTGACGCGGGCGCAGGAGCCGGTGCTCATGGCGGAGGCGATGCGGCACGCGGTGGAGGCGGGGCGGCTGGCGCGGCGGGCGGGGCGGATTCCGCGGCGCCACTTCGCGGAGGCGTCGTCTCCTGCGGAGGGCCGGGCGGCCTTGGACCCCGAACGCCCGGCGTTCTGACCTCACGGCCCCGCGACCGCCCCGGCTGGGGCTCTGCCCCAGACCCCGCGCCTCAATCGCCGGCGGGGCTTGATGTGCGGGCCCGTGCGGGGGCGCGAGGCTGGACGCGAGGGTCTGAATTCGGCCGCCCCGAGCACCGGCGGGGGCTTGATGTGCGGGCCTATGCCGGGGCTCCGCCCCGGACCCCGCGCCTCAAACGCCGGCGAGGCTGAATTTGCCCGCCCACCCCCAGCCCGTCCGGCGATCAAGGACAGGTCCCACGCCCCTCCAGCCCGTCCGGCGTTTGAGGACAGGTCCCACGCGCACCTCCAGCCCGTCCGGCGATTGAGGACGAACCTCCACCCCGGGCAAGGGCGCGATTCCAGCCCGTCCGGCGTTTGAGGACGGACCCCCACCCCGGGCAAGGGCGCGACTACAGCCCGTCCGGCGATTGAGGACGAACCCCCACCCCGGGCAAGGGCGCGACTACAGCCCGTCCGGCGTTTGAGGACGGACCCCCGCCCCAGGGCCGGGGGCACGATTCCAGCCCGTCCGGCGATTGAGGACAGAGGGCTCGACCGCCGGGCGACCACGGCAGCAACCGTCACAGGTCGGCTTCAGTCCCGCCCCAGCCCCACCCCGGCCCGTCCCCCCTGCCTTGGGTGACTCGTAGAATCTCCCGCGTGGATACGACCCTCCAGGACCCTCTCGTCGGGCAGGTGCTCGACGGCCGCTACCGCGTTGACGCGCGCATCGCCGTCGGCGGAATGGCTACGGTCTACCGGGCCGTCGACACCCGCCTCGACCGCGTGCTCGCCCTCAAGGTGATGCACCCCGCGCTCGCCGCCGACGCCTCCTTCGTGGAGCGATTCATCCGCGAGGCCAAATCCGTCGCCCGTCTGGCGCACCCCAACGTGGTGGGTGTCTTCGACCAGGGCGCCGAGGGGGCGTACGTCTATCTGGCCATGGAGTACGTCGCCGGCTGCACCCTGCGCGACGTCCTGCGCGAGCGCGGAGCGCTTCAGCCGCGGGCCGCGCTCGACATCCTCGAGCCCGTGCTGGCCGCCCTGGGCGCCGCGCACCGGGCCGGTTTCGTCCACCGGGACATGAAGCCCGAGAACGTGCTGATAGGAGACGACGGCCGGGTCAAGGTCGCCGACTTCGGTCTCGTACGAGCCGTGGGCTCCGTGACCAACACCACCGGCACCGTCCTCGGCACCGTCTCGTATCTCGCGCCCGAGCAGATAGAGCACGGCACGGCCGACACCCGCGCCGACGTGTACGCCTGCGGGGTCGTGCTGTACGAGATGCTGACCGGCGCCAAGCCGCACCACGGCGACACGCCGGCGCAGGTGCTCTTCCAGCATCTGAACGCGGACGTTCCCGCGCCCTCCGCGCTGGCCCCCGAGCTCGCCGTCGAGCTCGACGAGCTGGTCGCGAGCGCCACCGCGCGCAACCCCGACGTCCGCCCGTACGACGCGGTCGCCCTGCTGGCCCAGTCCCGCGAGGCCCGCGCCGCGCTGAGCGACGCGCAGCTGGACGCCGTCCCGCCGCAGGCGCTTACGACCGCGGGCGAGGCCGACCTGCCCGCCGCCGCGGACGGCGCCGCGGGCTGGGACGGATCCTGGGACCAGGGCGAGAGCCGCCCCGAGGACGGCTCGGCCCCCGCGTCGTCCGAGGACCACACGAGCGTGATCCCGCGGGTGCTCCCGACCGAGGAGCCCGCCGTCAACCACACCGCCCGGCTGGCGATGCCGCCCGCAGAGCCGCCGGACCAGCCCTCGTACCAGCCGTCCGGCGCCGGCTCCGGCCGACGGCCGCTCCAGCGGCGCGGCGTCCTCGCGCTGCTGGTGGCGCTTGTGGTGCTCGGCGTGGGCGCGGGCGTCTGGTACATCAACTCCGGGCAGTTCACCCGTGTCCCCGCGCTGATCGGCAAGACCGAGCAGGCCGCGAAGCAGAAGCTCGAGGGCGCCGGCCTGGACGTGCGCGAGGTCCGCCGCGACTTCAGCGAGACGGTCAAGCGCGGCACCGTCATGGACACCGACCCGAAGACCAACGCGCGCATCCGCGGCAACGGCTCGGTGACGCTGATCGTGTCGCGGGGGCCGAAGATCGTCGAGGTGCCCGAGCTGGAGGGCAAGCCCCTCGCCCAGGCCGAGCGCGAGCTGAAGAAGCTGGGCCTGGCGCCCGGCGTGGTCACGAAGGAGTTCAGCGACGAGGTCGAGCAGGGCGCGGTGGTCAGCACGGACCCGGCCGCCGGGAGCAAGCGCAGCCCGGACACGGCCATCGCCCTCGTGGTCAGCAAGGGCGCTCCGATCGAGGTGCCGGATGTGACCGGCGACACCGTCGACGACGCCACCACCGAGCTCCAGGAGGCCGGCTTCAAGATCAAGATCGCCTCGGAGCAGATCAACTCCTCCGTGGAGGCGGGCTCGGTCGCCAAGCAGTCCGCCGCCGAAGGCGCTCAGCTGGCCCGCGGCGACACCATCACGCTGACGGTCTCCAAGGGCCCGCGGATGATCGAGGTCCCCGACGTCGTCGGCGACAACGTCGACGACGCCACGAGCGAGCTGGAGGCCGCGGGCTTCCAGGTCGACACCGAGAAGAGCTTCCCGTTCCTCGGCGACACCGTGGAGAGCCAGTCCGTCGCCGGCGGCGACCAGGCTCCCGAGGGCAGCACCGTCAAGCTCAAGATCAAGGGACTGTAGACCTGATGCGCAACCCCGTCGGCGGCCATGTTCCCGTGGCCGGCGGCCTCGCCACGGCCGGACTCGGCTACGCCCGCGAGCTGGCGGCGGAGGCGGTCCAGGTCTTCGTGGCCAATCCCCGCGGCTGGGCGACGCCGGCCGGCAACCCGGCGCAGGACGAGCGGTTCCGGGCCGAGTGCGCCGCCGAGGGCATATCGGCGTGGGTCCACGCTCCGTATCTGATCAACTTCGGCTCGCACACCGAGGCGACCGCCGAGAAGTCGGTGGAGTCGATGCGCCACTCGCTGCGGCGGGCGCGGGCGATCGGCGCGCGGGGCGTGGTGGTGCACACCGGCTCCGCGACCGGCGGCCGCACTCGCGCGGTGGCGCTGGCGCAGGTACGGGAGCGGGTGCTGCCGCTGCTCGACGAGCTGACGCACGACGACGACCCGTTCCTGCTGCTGGAGTCGACGGCCGGGCAGGGCTTCTCGCTCTGTTCCAGGATGTGGGACTTCGGTCCGTACTTCGAGGCGCTCGACGCGCATCCCAAGCTGGGCGTCTGTCTGGACACCTGCCACGCCTTCGCCGCGGGGCACGACCTGGCGGGCCCGCACGGGATGGCGCAGACGCTGGACCAGCTGGTGGAGACGGTCGGCGAGGGGCGGCTCAAGCTGATCCACGCCAATGACTCCAAGGACGTCGTCGGGGCCCACAAGGACCGCCACGAGAACATCGGCGTGGGGCACATCGGCGAGGAGCCGTTCCGGGAGCTGATGCGGCACCCGGCGACCGAGGGCGTGCCGCTGATCATCGAGACGCCAGGGCCCACGGAGGCGTACGCGGCCGATGTGGCGCTGCTGAAGAAGCTGCGTGATCGCCGAGATTGATTGAGGAATACCCCAGGGGGGTATACGGTTCCTGCTGTCGGCAGGAACCGCTACCAGCCATGGGAGTCGTCTCATGCAGCACGGCGCACACGCCCACCACCACTCCGAGCACAGCGGGCACGGCGAGCACGCAGGACACAGCGAGCACAGCGACCAGCGCGACCACAGCAGACATGGGGCGCACGGCGAGCACACAGGACACCACGGGCACGGCGACCACGGCAGAGGCGCCAGCTGGGCCATGGCCGCCAAGGCCACCCTTCACTGCCTCACCGGCTGCGCCGTCGGCGAGGTGCTCGGCATGATCATCGGCACCTCCCTGGGCTGGGGCAACGCCCCGACGATGGCCCTCGCCATCGTTCTGGCCTTCTTCTTCGGCTACGCGCTGACCCTCGTCGCGGTCGTGCGCGGCGGACTGAGCCTGAAGGCCGCGATCGGGGTCGCCCTCGCCGCCGACACGCTCTCGATCGCCGTGATGGAGCTCGTCGACAACGGCGTGCTGCTGCTCGTGCCGGGCGCGATGGACGCGCATCTGTCCGACGGGCTGTTCTGGGGCGCGCTCGCCTTCGCGTTCCTCATCGCCTTCCTGGTCACGACACCCGTGAACAAGTGGATGATCGGCCGCGGCAAGGGCCACGCGGTGGTGCACCAGTACCACTGAGTCCGGACCGCGCCGCGGAGCCCGTACCGCCACCGGCGTCGCTGAGTCCGCGTCACCACCGCGGAACGCGGACCGGGATCAGAGCTCCGGGCCGTCCCCCGGCTCCTCCTGGTAGGAGTAGCGCTGCTCCCGCCAGGGGTCCCCGACGTTGTGATAGCCGCGCTCCTCCCAGAAGCCACGGCGATCGGCGGTCATGTACTCCACGCCACGGACCCACTTGGGCCCTTTCCAGGCGTACAGATGCGGCACCACGAGCCGCAGCGGGAAGCCGTGCTCGGCGGTGAGCAGTTCGCCGTCCTTGTGGGTGGCGAAGACAGTGCGCTCGGAGACGAAGTCGGACAGACGCAGATTGGCGCTGAATCCGTACTCCGCCCAGACCATGACATGGGTGACGTTCGCGGCCGGCGGATGCAGATCGACGATCGTGCGGGCGGCCACACCACCCCATTCGGCCCCCAGCATGCTGAACTTCGTCACGCAGTGCAGATCGGCCACGACCGTGGAGAAGGGCAGCGCCGAGAACTCCTCGTGGTTCCAGCAGCGCTTGTCGCCGTCCGCCGTGGCGCCGAAGACCCTGAACTCCCAGCGGTCCGGCTTGAACTTGGGTACGGGGCCGTAGTGAGTGACCGGCCATCCACGCTGCAGTCGCTGCCCCGGCGGTAGCTCGGACTGCTCTGATGCGCGGTTTTCCCGGCTCTCCGGCTGACCCATGCCATCAATGGTGACAGACCGCGAGGGGTGGTCATGACCAGGTCTGGCCCGATTCGGGCAACTCCTACTAAGCATGCACTTACTGGACGGTCACCGGTCGCGATGCGAGGATGCGCGCACCTGGCCAAGCCACACGCGCGGAAGGAGCCTCTGCGATGCAGGGCGACCCCGAGGTCCTCGAGTTCCTCAATGAGCAGCTGACCGCCGAATTGACCGCGATCAACCAGTACTTCCTGCACGCGAAGATGCAGGAGAACTTCGGCTGGACGAAGCTCGCCAAGTACACGCGATCCGAGTCGTTCGACGAGATGAAGCACGCGGAGGTGCTGACCGACCGGATTCTGTTCCTGGACGGTCTGCCCAACTACCAGCGGCTGTTCCATGTACGGGTGGGACAGACCGTCTCGGAGATGTTCGAGGCGGACCGCCAGGTCGAGGTGGAGGCGATCGACCGCCTCAAGCGCGGCATCGAGGTCATGCGCGCCAAGGGCGACATCACCTCGGCCAACATCTTCGAGAGCATCCTCGCGGACGAGGAGCACCACATCGACTATCTCGACACCCAGCTGGAGCTGGTCGAGAAGCTCGGCGAGGGGCTCTACATCGCCCAGCTGATCGAGCAGCCGGAGAGCTGACAGCCACGCGGACCGCCGGCCCGGCAGCAAGCGGGGAGGCGGGAGCGGGGTGGTCGGCTGAGCGGAGCGGCGTCGGCCGCTCTCGGGCAGCCTGGTCTCTCAGGCACCATCGCCTCTCGGGCAGCCTCGTCGAGACGTCGGCCGCTCTGGGGCAGCCTGGCCCTCAGGCAGCCTCGTCGAGCGCCTCGGCCATGACGGGCTCGAACTCCGTCTCGCCGGCGAGTGCGGGCTTTCCCTGCTCCAGCAGCTCGCGCCGCGGGCAGCTGCCCCGGCCGAGGATGGACTGGATGGTGCGCACGCACGATCCGCAGTCGGTGCCCGCCTTGGACGCCGACGCTATCTGCCGGGGGGTGCAGGCGCCCGCCGCCGCGTGTTCTTTGACCTGCTTCTCGGTAACGCCGAAGCATGAGCAGACGTACACGCGGTTCACCTCCCGGGAGGGGATCGTAGGCGGTCCTCCCGATGATCGGTGAGGCTAACCTAACCTTACCCGCCCGATCGGGTCGGCAAAAGTCCCGGAAACGACCGTGGGGCGCGGATCACATCGATCCGCGCCCCACCGTCATCACGCCGTCACTACTGGTCGCGGTACATCTCGGCGACCAGGAAGGCCAGGTCCAGGGACTGGCTGCGGTTCAGACGCGGGTCGCAGGCCGTCTCGTAGCGCTGGTGCAGGTCGTCGACGAAGATCTCGTCGCCGCCGCCCACGCACTCGGTGACGTCGTCGCCCGTGAGCTCCACGTGGATGCCGCCCGGGTGGGTGCCCAGCGCCTTGTGGACCTCGAAGAAGCCCTTGACCTCGTCGAGCACGTCGTCGAAGCGGCGGGTCTTGTGGCCCGAGGCCGCCTCGAAGGTGTTGCCGTGCATCGGGTCGGTCACCCAGGCCACGGTCGCGCCGGAGGCGGTGACCTTCTCGACCAGCTCGGGGAGCTTGTCGCGGACCTTGTCGGCGCCCATGCGGACGATGAAGGTCAGCCGGCCCGGCTCGCGGTCCGGGTCGAGGCGGTCGATGTAGGTGAGCGCCTCGTCGACCGTGGTGGTCGGGCCGAGCTTGATGCCGATCGGGTTGCGGATCTTGGACGCGAACTCGATGTGCGCGCCGTCCAGCTGCCGGGTGCGCTCGCCGATCCAGACCATGTGGCCCGAGGTGTTGTACAGATCGCCCGTACGGGAGTCGGTACGCGTCAGGGCCGACTCGTAGTCGAGGAGCAGCGCCTCGTGGGAGGCGTAGAACTCGACCGTGCGGAACTCCGCCGGGTCGGTGCCGCACGCCTTCATGAAGTTCAGCGCGTTGTCGATCTCGCGGGCGAGCTGCTCGTAGCGCTGGCCGGACGGGGACGACTTCACGAAGTCCTGGTTCCAGGCATGCACCTGGCGCAGGTCGGCGTAGCCGCCGGTGGTGAAGGCGCGCACCAGGTTGAGCGTCGAGGAGGACGCGTTGTACATCCTCTTCAGGCGCTCGGGGTCCGGGATGCGCGCGGCCTCGGTGAAGTCGAATCCGTTGACGGAGTCGCCCCGGTAGGTCGGGAGCGTCACGCCGTCGCGGGTCTCGGTGGGCTTGGAGCGCGGCTTGGAGTACTGGCCGGCGATCCGCCCGACCTTCACGACCGGCACGGACGCGGCGTAGGTGAGCACCGCGCCCATCTGGAGGAGGGTCTTGAGCTTGTTGCGGATGTGGTCGGCGGACACGGCGTCGAAGGCCTCGGCGCAGTCGCCGCCCTGGAGCAGGAACGCCTCGCCCTTGGCGACGGCTCCCATCCGGGCGCGCAGCTGGTCGCACTCGCCCGCGAAGACGAGCGGCGGATAGCTCGCAAGGTCCGCGACGACATCGCGCAGAGCCTCGGCATCGGGGTACTCGGGCTGCTGCGCCGCGGGCAGGTCTCGCCAGGTCGCACTGGCGACGGCTTGGGAATCAGCGTTCACGGTCACGGGTCAAGCGTACGGGGTCCTACCAACCGCATTGGCAGCCGCCCGCCTGGTGAGACAGATCGGTCAGAACCGTCCCACCAGGACAGCCCCACAGCCGCGGGGAGCAGTTCGCGGATCTCGAGTCGTATCCCCCGCTCGTCGGACCATCCCCGCTGATGCGGGGAGCGACTCACACACAGTCAAACGAGACGTGGCGGCGCGAGACACGCTAGGGTCGCGGCATGTTCGCGCAATCGATCCAGAACTGGTGGTGGACCGCACATCCGGCGGCCCACTGACTGATCGCGCGCACACCTGATCGCGAAGGCCGCCCGAGGGGCGGCCTTCAGTGTTTTCTGGGAAGCGGCCGTTCCTCCCCTGAGGAAGGAACACCCCCGGATGCTCATCAGCCGACTGCTCGACGACGACTGCCCGCCGTTCGCCCTGCTGCGCCGGCGCACCCCCGGCCACGACCACGACAGCGTCGAGGTGCTGATCGGCGCCGTGCACGAGGCCGAGCGGCTCGCCGACATCCCGGTCGGCACCGCCGACGGACACCCCTCGCTCGCCCTCGTCCCGTTCCGCCAGATCAGAGAGCGCGGCTTCGACGTACGCGACGACGGGACGCCGCTGACCGTGCTGGTCGCCGACGAGAGCGCCCGGATCCCGCTCGCCGAGGCCCTGGAGAGCCTTCCCGCCCACGACGTACGCGTGGAGGGCGGCGGCTTCGACGTCGACGACGAGGAGTACGCGGAGATCGTCCGGCGGGTGATCGAGGACGAGATCGGCCAGGGCGAGGGGGCGAACTTCGTCGTCCGCCGCACCTACACCGGCCGCATCCCCGGCTTCGGCCGCGCCGACGCGCTCGCCCTGTTCCGGCGGCTGCTGGCCGGCGAGCGGGGCGCGTACTGGACCTTCGTCGTGCACACCGGCGAGCGGACCCTGGTCGGCGCGAGCCCCGAGGTCCACGTCCGGATGTCCGGCGGGACCGTCGTGATGAACCCGATCAGCGGGACCTACCGCTATCCCGCCGAGGGGCCGACCGCGGAGGGCCTGCTCGCCTTCCTCGACGACCGCAAGGAGCGCGAGGAGCTCTCCATGGTCGTCGACGAGGAGCTGAAGATGATGTGCACCGTCGGCGACATGGGCGGCGTCGTGATCGGTCCGCGGCTCAAGGAGATGGCCCACCTGGCGCACACGGAGTACGAGCTCCGGGGAAAGAGCTCGCTGGACGTGCGGGAGGTGCTGAAGGAGACGATGTTCGCGGCGACGGTCACCGGCTCGCCGGTGCAGAACGCCTGCCGGGTCATCGAGCGCTACGAGCCCCTCGGGCCGGACGGAGTCGCGCGCGGCTACTACGCGGGCGCGCTGGCGCTGCTCGGCACGGACGCGGGCGGGACGCAGACGCTGGACTCCCCCATTCTGATCCGTACCGCCGACATCGACGCCGAGGGCGGCCTGCGGGTGCCCGTCGGGGCGACCCTGGTGCGCCACTCCGACCCGGCGGGCGAGGTCGCCGAGACGCACGCCAAGGCCGCGGGCGTGCTGGCCGCGCTGGGGGTGCTGCCGGGGCGGCCGGGCGAGGCCGCGGCGGCGCCCCGGCTCGCCGAGGATCCGCGGGTGCGGGCCGCCCTCGACGCCCGCCGGGCCGACCTCGCGCCGTTCTGGCTGCGGATGCAGGCCGGGGTGTCCCCTGCTCAGAGGGCTCTTGCAGGTGCCGCGCAGCCGACCGGCCACGCCCTGGTGGTCGACGGCGAGGACACCTTCACCTCGATGCTGGCGCATCTGCTGCGCTCCTCGGGGCTCGAGGTGACGGTACGGCGGTACGACGAGCCGGGGCTGCGGGAGCGGGTGCTCGCCCATGCGGGCCCGGTGGTGCTGGGCCCGGGGCCGGGCGATCCGACCGACGCGGACGATCCCAAGATGCGCTTTCTGCGGTCGCTCGCCGCCGAGCTGCTGCGCGGGCACGGGCACGGACTGCTGGGCGTCTGCCTCGGCCATGAGCTGATGGCCGCCGAGCTGGGGCTGGAGATCGTCCGGAAGGACGCGCCGCAGCAGGGGGCGCAGGAGCGGATCGACCTGTTCGGGCAGCGCGAGACGGTGGGCTTCTACAACAGCTTCACGGCGCGCGGCGACGAGGAGAGCGCGGCGGAGCTGGCCCTGCACGGCGTCGAGCTGAGCCGGGACGAGGTCACGGGCGATGTGCACGCGCTGCGCGGGCCGGGGTTCGCCGGGCTCCAGTTCCACCCGGAGTCGGTGCTGACGATGCGGGGCGCGGACCTGGTACGGGAGCTGCTGAGCGGAGTGACGGCGGCGTCCAGCCCGTCCGGGGTGTGAGGGGGGCGCAGGGTCTGAGGCGGCACGGGGTGTGAGGGGGCGGGTCTGAGGCGGCACGGGGTCTGAGGCGCCCGGGGGCGGCGGACACGCGAGTCTCATAGGCGCACCCACGTCGCGTGCGCCTATGGACGCACGCGTCTCGTAGACGTCCGCCGTCCGCCGTCCGCGGGGCGCGGGGTCCGGGGCGTCGAGCCCCCGGACCCCCAGGCCTCACGCCGGTCCGGTCGGCCGAGAGCCAGCTCGGGCAGCCGAGCCGGCGAACCGGGACGGTCGGTCAGCCGAAGAAGACGCCGACCTCTTCGTACAGCTTCGGGTCGACGGTCTTCAGCTTGGCCGTCGCCTCCGCGATCGGCACCCGCACGATGTCCGTGCCCTGGAGCGCGACCATCTTGCCGAAGTCCCCGTCCCGCACCGCCTCGATCGCATGCAGGCCGAAGCGGGTGGCCAGCCAGCGGTCGAAGGCGCTCGGGGTGCCGCCGCGCTGGACGTGGCCGAGGACCGTGGTGCGGGCCTCCTTGCCCGTGCGCTTCTCGATCTCCTTGGCCAGCCACTCGCCGACGCCGGAGAGCCGGACGTGCCCGAAGGAGTCGAGCGTGCCGTCTTTGAGGACCGCGTCGCCGTCCTTGGGCATCGCGCCCTCGGCGACGACGACGATCGGGGCGTAGCTCGCCTTGAAGCGCGAGGTGACCCAGGCGCAGACCTGGTCGAGGTCGAAGCGCTGCTCGGGGATGAGGATGACGTTGGCGCCGCCGGCCAGGCCGGAGTGGAGGGCGATCCAGCCCGCGTGGCGCCCCATCACCTCGACGACCAGGACGCGCATATGGGACTCGGCGGTGGTGTGCAGCCGGTCGATCGCCTCGGTCGCGATGCCGACGGCGGTGTCGAAGCCGAAGGTGTAGTCGGTGGCGGAGAGGTCGTTGTCGATGGTCTTGGGCACGCCGACGCACTTGACGCCGTACTCGTCGTGGAGCCGGGCGGCGACGCCGAGGGTGTCCTCGCCGCCGATCGCGATCAGCGCGTCCACCTCGTGCTTGGCGAGGTTGTCCTTGATACGGCGGATGCCGTTCTCTTCTTTGAGCGGGTTGGTGCGCGAGGACCCGAGGACGGTGCCGCCGCGGGGCAGGATGCCGCGCACCGCCGGGATGCCGAGCGGAACGGTGTCCCCTTCGAGGGGGCCGCGCCAGCCGTCGCGGTAGCCGACGAATTCGTACCCGTACTCCTGCACGCCCTTGCGGACGACGCCACGGATGACGGCATTGAGCCCGGGGCAGTCGCCGCCACCGGTCAGTACTCCGACGCGCATGGAAGATTCCCTTCGCCTGGTGAGCCTTATGACCGTCACGCTAATGGTGATCCAGGTCACTCAGGGATGGGGCGAAGGGTCAATTCCTCGGCGTCATGCGGTGGTTGACGCACGTCTTTCACTCGTACGGGTAATGGGCGGGGGTTACGCGCGCCCGGGACGGGAGCGGTGCGCGCCCGTCCCTGCCGGTCACGCGTCGTCGAGGCCGCGCTCTATGGCGTACCGCACGAGCTCCACGCGGTTGTGCAACTGGAGCTTGCCCAGGGTGTTCTGGACGTGGTTCTGCACGGTGCGGTGCGAGATGACGAGCCGCTCGGCGATCTGCTTGTACGAGAGCCCCTTGGCGACCAGCCGGAGCACCTCGGTCTCCCGGTCGGTCAGCTGCGGGGCCTTGGGCTCGTCGGCGCCGACGGCGGGGGCGGGCTCGGACGCCAGCCTGCGGTACTCGCCGAGGACCAGGCCGGCCAGGCCCGGGGTGAAGACCGGGTCGCCCACGGCGGTGCGGCGGACGGCGTCGGTCAGCTCCTCGGTGCTCGCCGACTTGAGCAGATAGCCGGTCGCGCCGGACTTCACCGCTTCCAGCACGTCCGCGTGCTCGCCGCTGGCCGAGAGCACCAGGACCCGCAGCGTGGGCTGCGAGCCGACGAGCTCCTTGCAGACCTGGACTCCGGGCATCCCGGGCAGGTTGAGGTCCAGGACGAGGACGTCGGGGGCGACGGCCTTGGCGCGGCGCACGGCCTGCGGGCCGTCGCCGGCGGTGGCGACCACGTCGAAGCCGGCCGCCGCCAGGTCGCGGGCGACCGCGTCCCGCCACATCGGGTGGTCGTCGACGACCATCACCTTGATCGTCTGCTCTGCGCCCGCAGGGCTCGTCTGGTCCGTCTGGCCCGTCTGCTGCCGTGCCGGACGGTCCGTCCGCTGGTCCGTCATCGTGCTGCCTTCCCCCGGGGGACTCTCAATTCGACTTCTGTGCCCTGGCCGGGGACCGAGATCAGCTCGGCCGTGCCGCCCAGCTCCTTCAGGCGCCCGCGGATCGAGAGGGCGACGCCGAGCCGCCCCTCGCCCTCCGCCTGGGCGAGCCTGCCCTCCGCAATGCCCGGGCCGTCGTCTCGTACCGTCACTGTCACTTCGTCCGGCCAGTCCTCGACCAGGATCCACGCCTGGGCTTCCTCCCCCGCGTGCCGGCGGACGTTGTCCAGCGCGGCGCCGACGGCGGCGGCGAGCTCGGCCGCCGCGCGGGCGGGGAGCATCACCGGGGCGCCCGGGTCCGCGAGCGTAACCCGTGAGCTCACCCGGGGCGCGAGCAGCGTCCGCACATCGCACGCTCCGACGGCGTCCGGCTCTTCGCCGCCGGAGTCCGGCCGCCGCGCCGACAAAGCGCTCAGGTCGCCGCCGAGGCCGGCCGAATCCGCCGCACGCGAAGGGGGGACCAGGCCGCTGGAGACCAGCGTGCGCAGGGCCACCTCCTGCTCCCCCGCCATCCGGCCGAGCTCCGCGGCCTCCCCGCCGATCGCGGTGCCGCGCCGCTGCACCATGGCGAGCACCTGGAGCACGCTGTCGTGGATGTCGCGGGCGAGCCGCTCCCGCTCGCGGGTGGCCGCCTCGATCTCCAGGGCCCGGGCGAGGGTGCGCTCGGAGGCGCGGGCGACCTCGACGACGTAGCCGATCGCTATAGAGGCCACCCAGACCAACAGGACGTTGTGGAAGGTGTCCCGGCTGGGCTCGCCGCGTTCGACGATGTTGGCCACGGCCACGAAGGAGGACGCGAAGCCCGCCCAGCGCCAGCCGCCCTTGATGGCGAACGCGAGCACGGAGCCCGCGGTCCAGATCGTCGGCAGGGTGGGCCCGTCGACCGTCTGCGCCTGGGCGTCGGCGAGCGGGGTGAGCATGATGCCGGTGAGGGCGATCGTGAGGTCGGCGACGAGGAAGCCCTTGGTGCAGCGGGCCGCGTTGGACACCTTGGGGAGCGTGGCCAGCGTCCAGAGCGCCATCACCGCGAGGAAGGCGACCGCCACCCAGGGGCGTTCGAACTTGCCGCGGGTGAACGCGAAGAGCAGCACCGCGTAGACCATGGTCAGCAGGCGGTAGCCGGTCAGGGCCTGCCACAGCGGCTGCTCGACCGACATCCGCACGACGTGCTCGCGCTTGGCCATTTCCCCACCCCAGGACGGACGACGCGGCTAGGCGGCCGGCCGTTCCTTCTTCTCCGGCTTGTCCTCCGGCGTGTCGGACTGCTCGGCCTTCTCCGCTGCCTTCTCGGCCTTCTCCGCAGCCTTGGCCGCCGCCTTCTCGGCCTTCTCCGCCTCGGCGATCTGCCGCTTGGCGGCGGTGGCGTAGATGTCGACGTACTCCTGGCCGGAGAGCTTCATGATCTCGTACATGACCTCGTCGGTCACCGAGCGCAGGATGAAGCGGTCGCTCTCCATGCCGTGGTAGCGGCTGAAGTCGAGCGGCTTGCCGATCTTGATCCCCGGGCGCATCAGCTTGGGGACGACCTTGCCCGGCGGCTGGATCTTCTCGGTGTCGATCATGGCGACGGGGATGACCGGAGCGCCGGTGGCGAGGGCCACGCGCGCGAGGCCGCCCGGCTTGCCGCGGTAGAGGCGGCCGTCAGGCGAGCGGGTGCCCTCGGGGTAGATGCCGAAGAGGCCGCCGCCCTCGATGACGTCTATACCGGCCTTGATCGCCGCCTCGCCGGCGCCGCGGGCGCCCGAGCGGTCCACCGGGAGCTGTCCGACGCCCTTGAAGAAGGCGGCGGTGAGCTTGCCCTTCACGCCGGGCGAGGTGAAGTACTCCGCCTTGGCGATGAAGGTGACCTTCCGGTCCAGCACCGCGGGCAGGAAGAACGAGTCCGAGAAGGACAGGTGATTGCTCGCGAGGATCGCCGGCCCCTCGGCGGGAATGTTCTCGAGGCCCTCCACCCATGGCCTGAAGGCAAGCTTCAGCGACCCTCCGATGGAGAACTTCATTGCGCCGTAGATCAACTCGAGTGCCTCCTGTGTGCTGTCGAACAGACCTTAACCCGTGGCGGGCCGTTACTCGCTGCGCTGGGGGCCCTAGGGACCTGGTCGGTGTCAGCCCGGTCGCGTACGGTGAAGTACACCCTTCGCGCTTCGCTGACAGAAGCCTCACAAACAGAACGGGAGACCCCGGTGCCGGTCCTTCCTGGAGCTGAGCCGTACCGCCACGAAGGCGGAGAGGTCGGCGTCCTTCTCTGCCACGGATTCACCGGTTCCCCGCAGTCGCTGCGTCCCTGGGCCGAGTATCTGGCGGAGCGCGGTCTCACGGTCTCCCTGCCGCTGCTGCCCGGACACGGCACGCGCTGGGAGGACATGGCGCTCACCGGCTGGCAGGACTGGTACGCGGAGGTGGACCGCGAGCTGCGGGTGCTCCTCGAGCGGTGCGAGCAGGTCTTCGTCTTCGGGCTCTCCATGGGCGGGGCGCTCAGCCTGCGGCTCGCCGCCAAGCACGGCGACTCGATCAGCGGTCTCGTCCTGGTCAACCCGGGCAACAAGGTGCACGGACTGGCGGCGCACGCGCTGCCGGTGGTCCGCCATCTGGTGCGCACGACGAAGGGCATCGCGAGCGACATCGCCAAGGAGGGCTCGCAGGAGATCGGGTACGACCGCGTGCCGCTGCACGCCGCGCACTCCCTGCGGAACTTCTTCCGGCTGGTCGACGGCGAGCTGCCGCAGGTCACCCAGCCGTTGGTGCTGCTGCACAGCCCGCAGGACCACGTCGTGCCGCCGGCCGACTCGGCGCGGGTCCTCAGCCGGGTCTCCTCGACGGACGTCACCGAGATCCTGCTGGAACAGAGCTACCACGTGGCGACGTTGGACCACGATGCGGAGCGGATCTTCGAGGAGAGTTACGCGTTCATCGGCCGCCTCGCTCCTAGTGTCGGGAAGAAGGGGAGCACGACCGGTGGCTGAGCAGCACGACGCGGACCGGGAGCCGCAGCCGATCGACGAGGAGGCCGCCTGGGCCGCCATCGTCGCGGGGTACGGCGAGGAGCCGGCGGATCCGCCGGGGGCGAAGCCGTTCAAGTCGGTGGAGGATCTCGCCCTGCTCGAGAGCGATGTGAACGAGACGCCCAAGGGCCAGGCGTCCAAGGGCCAGGCGCCCAAGGACGACTCGTCCCGGGAAGACTCGTCCCGGGAGGCGGAGAAGGCGCAGGACGAGGAGTCCGGCGCGGACAAGCCCGCGCTCGGCAGCTCCATCACCTTCGCGCCCGGCGTCGGCGGCGCGGGCGGACCGCGCGACTACCAGATCGCCGAGCCCAAGGACGACGACCTAGACGACAGCGACGAGGGCCACTTCGTGCCGCCGGAGCCGCCTCCGCTGCCGGAGGCGGACGCCACGGCCAAGTTCGCCTGGCTCGCGGTCGTCGGCGGCCCGGTCCTCATGCTGGTCGCGGTGCTGCTGCAGTGGGACATGACGTGGTGGCTGACCACGCTCTGCGTGGGCGGATTCCTGGGCGGGTTCGTCACCCTGGTGGCCCGGATGGCGCACGGCGACGACGAGGACGACGACGATCCGGGCCGCGGCGCGGTCGTCTGAGTCAGAGCGCGGGGACGCGGAGCGCGGGCTCAGAGCACGGGGACGCGGAGCGCGGGCTCAGAGCGCGGGGACGCGGAGCGCGGCGAGGACCGGTAGGTGGTCGGTCGCCGCGCGCAGGTCTGCCTCGGTGACGCCGGGCAGGCCCGACGGCACTCCGCAGCCCAGGACTTCGACGCCGTCCGTCGCGAAGATCGCGTCGATCCGCTGGTGCGGGTCTCCCGGCGAGTAGGTGTGCTCGCCTCCCCAGGGCGCGACCGCCCGGCAGTCCTGGAGGCTTCCCGCCAGTCTGCGGAAGGTCCGTCCGCCGGGCCGGTCGTTGAGGTCACCGGCGGCGACGGCGTACGGCACGTCCATCGCCTTGAGCTGTTCCAGCAGCATCCCGGCCTGGGCGTAGCGCTCGTCGCTCTGCAGGCTCAGATGGCAGCTGAGCAGGCCCAGCCGCGTGCCGGCGATCCGTACGACGGCGGTGGCGAAGCCTCGTCGGTGCAGGCCGGGGGTGAGCGGCAGCAGTACGTCCTGTGTGCGCTCGACGGTCGCGCGCAGTGAGCAGAGCAGCATCGGGCCGGTCGCGGTCGCCCCGCCGGTCAGCACGACCAGCTCGCTCTTGGCCGCGAGGCGGGCGGCGTGCTTGCGCCAGCGGAAGAAGCGGGGGGCTTCCTGGATGAAGACGAGGTCGGGTCTGCAGGCGCGGATGACGCGGACGAGGGCGTCCTCGTCGTCGCGCAGGGAGCGGATGTTGTAGCTGAGGACCCGGATGAGGGCGGAACCGTCGGGTTCGGTGCGGGAGTTGGGCAATGGGGTGATCGCCATGGGGGTCAAGATACGCGGGGTGGGGCGGGATTCTGGGGTGGCGAGGGGGTGTGGTGCGGGGGTGTGGTGCGGGGGCTTGCGGGGCGCTGCGCCGGACCCCCGGCGCCCAGCGGGGCTGAGGTACCGAGCCCTAGACCGCGGCCGGACCGGACTGTGCAGGCCCTTGCGGGGCGCTGCCCCGGACCCCGCGCCTCAAACTCCCCCAGACTTCGTCCGGGGGGACCCCCACGGGGCTGAGTGTGCCCCCCGCACCCGGGCACCTACCGGGGCTGAGTAGGCCCCGCTGGATAGGCAAACACCCGCGCCGACCGGGCAGAGGAAGCTCGGTCGGCGCTTGGGGTTGCAGGGTTCGGGCGGGGTCAGCCCTGGCGGGCCAGGTCTGCCGCGCCTACCAGGCCTGCCTTGCCGCCCAGTTGGGCCGCCAGGACCTGGGCGTGCGGGCGCCAGCGGCCGCCGATGAGCCAGCGGCGGAAGGACTTGCGGATCGGGTCGAGCACCAGCTCGCCCTCGTCCGAGACGCCGCCGCCCACGATGAACGCCGACGGGTCGAAGAGCGAGGCCAGGTCGGCCAGGCCCGCGCCCGCCCAGCGTGCCAGCTCGCGGAAGGAGTCGATCGCGACCGCGTCGCCCTGCCGGGCCGCGGCGCTGATGTGCTTGCCCTCGATGCCGTCGACCGTGCCGTTGCCGAGGCTCAGCAGCAGCTCCGCGTTCTCCGGGGTGGCGTTGGCGCGCTGCTTGGCGTACCGGACCAGGGCGCGCCCGGAGGCGTACTGCTCCCAGCAGCCCTGGCTTCCGCAGCCGCAGAGCAGACCGTCGGGCACGACCCGGATGTGGCCGAACTCCGCCGCCACGCCGAAGCGCCCGCGGCGCAGCTTGTTGCCGATGATGATGCCGCCGCCGAGGCCGGTGCCGAGGGTGATGCAGATGACGTCCTCGTGGCCCTGGCCGGCGCCGAAGCGGTACTCGCCCCAGGCCGCCGCGTTCGCGTCGTTCTCGACGACGACCGGCAGGCCGACGCGCTGCTCGACCTTGTCCTTGAGCGGCTCGTGCCGCCAGTCGATGTTCGGCGCGAACAGGACGGTGGCGCGCTTGTCGTCGACGTATCCCGCGGCGCCGATGCCCACGGCCTCGATGTCCTGTCCCTTGCCGGCTCCGGCGACGGCAGCGCAGATCGCGTCGACGATTCCCTCGGGAGTCGACGGCGTCGGCACCTTGTGCGTCTCGAGAATGGCGCCCTCTTCGTCGACAACGCCCGCCGCGATCTTCGTGCCGCCGATGTCGACGCCGATGGTGAGTCCCATGTGTCCCTCAGTATTCGGTCGAGCCCCGCTATGGCCAACCGTACCCGAGGGCGGGCGCCGCCTGGTCAGTCCAGGTCGATGTGCTCGCTCGCCCCGGGACCGTCGTCGCGGGGGTCCTCAGCGTCCTTGGAGCCGGTCCTGGGGTCGCTCGCGGAGCCGCTGCGGGGCCCGTCCGGCCCCTGGGTCCAGCGTCGCTCGTGCCCCTCGACTGCCGATCGATAGGCGGCGAGGAGCTCGTTGCCGGCCGCCGCGAGGTGGTCGAAGATCTCGGGGTTGCGCTCGATGACCGGCTCGACGGCGGACTTCGCCTGGGTGACCAGCTGCTGTACGGCGTTCTGCGCGGCCAGGCCGGGCAGCGACGTCTGGAGGGCGGTGACCTTGTCGGCGACCACGTCGAAGAGCTTGCGCAGCTCCTCGGCGGCGGAGCCGGGCTCCTGGCCGTGCTGCCCGTACTGAGCGCGGCGGCGGGCCTTCTCCGCCGCCAAATCCTCTGCGCACGCCTCGGCCCAGGCGTCCGAATCGGCGGTGGGACGCTCGGTGGCATCGCTCATGGCGTACTCCTGCGGCAGGACTGAGAGGTTCGTACGCTCGACGTTACCCGAACGGACGTACCGCGTTCAGCGGGCGCGGGGCCACAGGTCGGGATCGGGGCTGAAGCGCACGCTCAGCTCGCCGTCCTCGAGCGCCGCGCCCGCCACGGTGCAGCGGCGCAGCGCGGACGGCAGGGGAACGATCCTGCGGAACGGTCCGACCGTGATCAGGAGTTCATCCCCTCGGCGGACCAGGGTCAGCTGCTCCTTGACGGCGCCGGGCAGCGCGATGTGCCAGACGAGCGTGCCGTCGTCGACGGGCTCCTCGTCCAGCTCCGCGCGGAGGACGCCGTTCCTGCCGTACCAGTGGTTGTCCGTGTCCGCGAGGGCGCGCTTCTGCTCGAGCGCGGCGAACGCCTCCGCGTACACGTCCTCGACCCGCCATGAGCTCGCGCGCCGCTCCTCCCTGTCCCAGTGGAGGGCCATGGTCAGCCCGTCCAGCACCGGGTCGTCCTCGTCGTCGGCGAAGTGCGCCTCGAAGGAGGAGCACAGCGCCTCGGCGTGCAGGAGGGCGAGGTCTTCCAGGCCTCGGGGGTCGCGGCCCAGGTGGGGCACCGAGCACACGGAGCCGGCCGGGAGCCAGGAGTGCCACTCGCTCACGCACTTGTCCTGCTGCGCGCGGAGCCCGGCGACCCAGACGTCGGCCGACGCGTCCGGCACGAGCCGGTTGGCCACGATCATGTCGACGCCCATCTGGTGCAGCGCCATCCCGGGGCGCGCGACCTTCAGGGCGTCGCCGGCGGCGGGCCCCGGCTCGGCGACGACGGTCAGACTGGTGTTCTCGGAGTCGACGACCGACTGGACGCCGGCCAGTTCCGTGTCCCAGCGCTCGGCGGTCTCGTACAGCCACTGGGCGGGCATCGGCACGCCGGCGAGCTGGGCGAGCATCGGGCGCAGGGCGCGGGCCGCCTGCCGCTCCGGCGGCAGCAGCCGGCGCAGATAGCGGCGCAGCTGCTCGGGCAGGGCGAGCAGGGCGATCGTCTCGTGCAGCGGGGGCATGTCGACGACCAGTACGTCCCAGTCGCCGCGGGCGGCCACGGTCAGCGCGCGCAGCAGTGCGAACTGCTCGCTGCCGGGCAGGTCGGTCAGCTCCTCGTCCTCCAGCGGCCGCGCGCCCAGCAGGTCGAGGGCGGCCGAGCCGCGCTCCTGGAGGCTGAGGAACTCGGCGCGGAAGTCGGCGCCGGCGTCGATGCGGGCGGCCCACAGGCCGTCCGCGACGGGGTGCGGCTCGCCGGGACTCCCCGCGACGGGCGCGCCGAGGACCTCGCCGGGGTCGGCCGACAGGAAGAGGGTGCGCTTGCCGGCGCGCGCCGCGGCGAGTGCGGTGGCCGCGGCGACGGTGGTGCGGCCCGCGCCGCCGAGGCCGGTGACGAGGACCTTGCGCATCAGGCGGCGGGCTTGCTCTCGACGCGCTTCTTCAGACCGGCCAGGGCGCGGTCGATGATGACCTTCTCGGCCTTGCGCTTGATCATGCCGAGCATGGGGATCTTGACGTCGACGGTCAGCTGGTAGGTGACCTCGGTGCGGTCGCCCGCGCCGACCGGCGCGAGGGTGTACGAGCCGTCGATGGCGCGCAGCATCTGGGACTTCACCAGGGTCCAGCTGACCTGCATCTCGCCGTTCCAGGTGTACGCGAGGACGTGGTCGTCCTTGATCGCGCCGGCGTCCAGCACCAGCCGCACCTGCTCGGCGCGGCCCTTGGCGTCGGTGGCGAGCACCTCGGCCTGCTTCACCTCGCCGGTCCACTCGGGGTAGCGGTCGAAGTCGGAGATCACGCCCATGACGTCGGCCGGCGCCGCCTCGATCGTGATGCTCGAGCTGGTGTGTTCCGCCATCGCTGCGGCTCCTCACAGTGCGGTACGAACCGAGGGTGAATGTGTGTGTGCAGGCTACCGCGCGCGGAGGCGGCGCCCGTGCGGACCCCGTTCACCACTCCAGCGCGAAGGGTCGTCCGCTCGACGCGAAGTGGCCGACGTTCACGCACTCGGTCGCGCCGATGCGCATCCGGCGGACGAGCGGCTGGTGGACGTGGCCGAACAGCGCGTACCGCGGCCGGGTGCGGTGGATCGCGTCCAGCAGCGCGCGGCTGCCGCGCTCGAAGCGCCGGGGGACGGTGTCGTACGTCAGCTCCGGCACGTCGGGCGGGATGTGCGAGCACAGGACGTCGACGTCGCCGAGGGCCTCGATCTTGGCGGCGTACTCCTCGTCGGAGATCTCGTACGGGGTGCGCATCGGGGTGCGCAGTCCGCCGCCGACGAAGCCGAAGACGCGGCCGCCGATCTCGACGCGCTCGCCGTCGAGGACGGTGGTCCCCGGGCGGGCGTACTCGGGCCACAGAGACGGTATGTCGACATTGCCGTAGGTGGCGTAGGTCGGCGCGGGGAAGGCGGCGAACAGCTCGGCGTACTGCCGGCGCACCGCCGACTCGATGGCGCTCTCGCGGTCCGTCGCGAGCTCGGCCCAGAGCCTGCGGCCCAGTTCGCGGGCCTCGTCGAAGCGGCGGGCGGTGCGCAGCTCCACGATCAGATCGGCGTTCTCGACGCCGAACAGATCGGGGAAGATGCCGCGCGAGTGGTCGGCGTAGTCGAGGAAGAGCACGAGGTCGCCGAGGCAGATCAGCGCGTCCGCGCCGTCGCCCGCCGTGGCGAGATCTCTGGCATTGCCGTGCACGTCGCTGATCACATGGATCCGGGTGCCTTGCTTCACGCCTCGCATGGCGATCACCCTAGGACTCGGAGTTACGCCTGGGTAGAGCGGGCCGACCAGCCGTTCTACCGGGTCGTCACCGGGGTGGACTACTCTGCGCGAAGTACTGCCATATGCGTGTGACGCAGCGAACATCTGGCCGGAACCCCCTATCCGGAACCTAGTACTGGTGGGTAACGTCCGGGCAGTCCAGTCGTGCTCACCCCCACTGAGCACCCGCCCGATCTTGGACCGCAGCCGGTGCATCACACAGAGCCGTGGCGCCGGCGCCCGATGAGGAGCAGCAGTCTTGCGCGAGTTCAGCCTTCCGGCCCTGTACGAGGTCCCTTCGGACGGCAATCTGACGGATCTGATCCGCCGCAATGCCACGCAGCACCCGGATACCGCGGTCATGGGCAGAAAGGTCGCGGGCGCGTGGACCGACGTCACCGCGACCCAGTTCCTGGCCGAGGTGCGGTCCGCCGCCAAGGGTCTGATCGCCGCCGGCATCCGCCCCGGCGACCGCGTCGCCCTGATGTCCCGCACCCGCTACGAGTGGGTGCAGCTGGACTTCGCGATCTGGAGCGCCGGCGGCATCACCGTGCCGGTGTACGAGACGAGCTCCGCCGAGCAGGTGCAGTGGATCCTCGGCGACTCCGGAGCGGTCGCGGTGATCGTGGAGAGCGACGCGCACGCCGCCGCCGTCGAGTCGGTGCGCGCGGGCCTGACGGCCCTCAAGAGCGTCTGGCAGATCGACGCGGGCGCGGTCGAGCAGTTGAACGCCGCCGGCGCGGAGATCTCCGACGCGACGGTCGACGAGCGCAGCGCGGTCGCCAAGGCCGACGACCCGGCGACGATCGTCTACACCTCGGGCACCACCGGCCGTCCCAAGGGCTGTGTGCTCACCCACCGCGCGTTCTTCGCGGAGTGCGGCAACCTGGTCGAGCGCCTCAAGCCGCTGTTCCGCACCGGCGAGAGCTCGGTGCTGCTCTTCCTCCCCGCCGCGCACGTGTTCGGCCGCATGGTCGCCCTGGCGCCGGCCATGGCCCCGATCAAGCTCGGCTGTGTGTCGGACATCAAGCACCTCACCGACGAGCTCGCCTCGTTCAAGCCGACGATGATCCTCGGCGTGCCGCGCGTCTTCGAGAAGGTCTACAACTCGGCGCGGGCCAAGGCCCAGGCGGACGGCAAGGGCAAGATCTTCGACAAGGCCGCCGACACGGCCATCGCGTACAGCAAGGCGCTCGGCAGCGGGCAGGGCGTGCCGCTCGGGCTGAAGCTCAAGCACAAGGTCTTCGACCGGCTCGTCTACAGCAAGCTCCGCGCGGTGCTGGGCGGGCGCGGCGAGTTCGCGATCTCCGGCGGCGCGCCGCTGGGCGAGCGGCTCGGGCACTTCTTCCGCGGCATCGGCTTCACCGTGCTCGAGGGCTACGGCCTCACCGAGTCGTGTGCGGCGACCGCGTTCAACCCGTGGGACCGGCAGAAGATCGGCACGGTGGGTCAGCCGCTGCCGGGCTCGGTGGTGCGGATCGCGGACGACGGCGAGGTGCTGCTGCACGGCGAGCACCTGTTCAGCGGCTACTGGAACAACGAGGCGGCGACCGCCGAGGCGCTGGCCGACGGCTGGTTCCACACCGGCGACATCGGCACCCTGGACGAGGACGGCTTCCTCGCCATCACCGGCCGCAAGAAGGAGATCCTGGTCACCGCGGGCGGCAAGAACGTCGCTCCCGCGGTGATCGAGGACCGCATCCGCGCCCACGCTCTGGTCGCGGAGTGCATGGTGGTGGGCGACGGGCGCCCGTTCGTGGGCGCGCTGGTCACCATCGACGAGGAGTTCCTGGGGCGCTGGGCCTCGGACCACGGCAAGCCGGCCGGTTCGACGGCCGCCTCGCTGCGCGAGGACGCGGATCTGCTCGCGGAGGTCCAGCGGGCGGTGGACGAGGGCAACGCGGCCGTCTCCAAGGCGGAGTCGGTGCGGAAGTTCAGGATCCTGGGCTCCCAGTTCACCGAGGAGGCGGGGCACATCACCCCCTCCCTGAAGCTGAAGCGCAACGTGGTGGCGAAGGACTTCGCCGACGAGGTCGAGGCGATCTACCGCGGCTGATCGGCGGCCGGGCAGAGCGGGCAGAGCAGGCGGTAGCAGGCAGAGGCAGTGAGCGGTCGTCCGGAGGTCCGGGCGGCCGCTCTCGGCTTCGCCCACGCTCATCCGCTGGGATCCTCCGCCAGGATCCGGGTCATGTTCCGCTCCGCGAGCGCGGTGATGGTGACGAACGGATTGACCCCGATCGAGCCGGGGACCAGCGAGCCGTCGACGACGTACAGCCCGCCATAGCCCTTGGCGCGGCCGTAGTCGTCCGTGGCGCGGCCCAGCACGCACCCGCCCAGCGGGTGGTACGTGAAGTCGTCGGCGAAGGTCTTGTTCCCGCCGAACAGGTCGTACCGGTAGATCGTGACGTTGGCCCGGTTGACGCGGTCGAAGAGGGACTTGGCCGCGGCGACGGAGGGCTGGTTCTGCGACCGGGTCCAGGCGAGCTTCGCGGAGTCGCTCGCCGCGTCGTAGACGAAGGAGCCGCGCTCCGGGTTCTTGGTGATCGCCAGATAGAGGCTGATCCAGTGCTCGAACCCCATCGGCAGCGGCGCTATCTCCGCGAAGACCGGATTGGCCGGGTTGGCCCAGTCGTCGATGCCCATGGCGGGCATGGTCGCCTGGTTCGCGCCGACGGTGTCCCAGAGGTGGTTGGCGCGGCCGGTCATCACGTTCCCGTTGGGGCCCCAGCCTCTGCCGACCTCGGCGTCGAGGGCGGGCAGCGTGCCCTTCTCCCGTGCGCGCAGCAGGAGTTCGGTGGTGCCGAGGCTGCCCGCGCCGAGGAAGAGCTGCCGGCAGCCGATCTCGCGGGTCTCCACGGCCCGGCCCGTGTCGTCGAGGCGATCGACGGTCAGGACATAGGTCCCGTCGGGCTCTCTGCGCACGGCTCTGGCCCGGTGCATGCTCTGGATGGTGACGTTGCCGGTGCCGAGCGCGGCGGCGAGGTAGGTCTTGTCGAGGCTGCGCTTGCCGTGGTTGTTGCCGTAGATGACCTCGCCGGCGAGCGCCGACTTCGTCGCCTGGCCCGCGGCTTCGCGCTGCATGTAGCCGAAGTCGTAGACGTTGGGCACGAAGACGGTCTTCAGCCCGGCGTTGTGGGCGTGCTTGCGGGAGATCCGGGAGAAGCGGTACCACTCCGTGGACTCGAACCAGGCCGGGTCGACGGTGTTGACGCCGAGCATCTGGCGGGCGCGCGGGAAGTACGTTCCGTACATCTCCCCCGCGTCGACCCGCGGGAGGACCTCGGAGAAGTACGCGGGCAGCGGTGTGACCGCCATCCCGCCGTTGACCAGCGAGCCGCCGCCGACGCCCCGTCCGACGAAGACGGACATCTCGGCGTAGCGGACGCGGTCCAGGACGCCGGGGTAGGGGCTGATGGCCCTGTTGACGACGTCCAGCCAGAGGAAGGTGGCCAGCGGGGCCTCGGTGCGGGTGCGGAACCACATGGAGCGCTTGTCGGGGGCGCTGGTGGAGCAGAAGACCTTTCCGTCCGGGCCCGGGGTGTTCCAGAGCCGGCCCATCTCCAGGACGAGGGTGCGCACGCCCGCCTCGCCGAGGCGCAGGGCGGCCACGGCGCCGCCGTAGCCCGAGCCGATCACGACGGCGGGGGCGTAGTCGGCGGACGCGGGCTCCTCGGCGGCTGTCGCCGAGGAGAGACCGATACGGGTGAAGCCGAGCGCGGCCGCGGTCTGCAGGGCTGCTACGCCCAGGATTTGACGGCGCGTCAGAAGTGGTGTCATGTCCGGAGCATGGGCGGAATTCGGTCTTCCGCCCAGACCCGCGAGGCCTAAAACTGACGACCCATCAAAAAAGAGTGTACGCAGATCAGCGAAGTGTCGCGCGGCGGGAAGTGTCCGAAGCCCTGCGCCCCGCCGGCGTCCGCCCCGGCGGGTATCGGTCAGCCCCGCCCCGGCGTCAGAGCAGCGCCCGGAGCCTGTCGGCCAGCAGGTCCCAGCGCCACTTCTCCTCGACCCACTCCCGCCCCCGCTCCCCCATGCGCCGCCGCAGCTCCGGGTCCTTCAGCAGCGCGACGATCCGCTCGGCCGACTCCTCGGCGGAGCCGCCGCGGACCACCCAGCCCGTCTCGCCGTCGAGCACGGCGTCGGGCGCGCCGCCCGAGTCGCCCGCGACGACCGGCAGGCCGGTCGCCGACGCCTCCAGGTACACGATGCCCAGGCCCTCGACGTCCAGGCCGCCCCTGCGGGTGCGGCAGGGCATGGCGAACACGTCGCCCGCTCCGAAGTGCGCCGGGAGCTCCGCCCAGGGGACGGGCCCGGTGAAGCGCACGGAGTCGGCGACGCCGGTCTCCCGGGCGAGCTTGCGCAGCTCCTTCTCGTACGGACCGCCGCCCACCACGAGCAGCACCGCGTCCGGAACGTGGGCCAGGATCGCCGGCATCGCCAGGATCAGCGTGTCCTGGCCCTTGCGCGGCACCAGGCGCGAGACGCACACCACGACCGGCCGGTCCGCGAGGCCGAGACGGGCGCGGACCGCGTCGCCGCCCGAGTCCGGGTGGAAGGTCTTCTCGTCGACGCCGGGCGGCAGCTGCACCATGCGGCCGGCCGCCTCGGGGGTCAGCGCCGCGGCGATGCGGGAGCGCGTGTACTCGCCCAGATAGGTGATCGTGTCCGTGCCCTCGCCGATCCGGCGCAGCAGCTGCCGGGAGGCGGGCAGCTGCGCCCATCCCGCCTCGTGGCCGTGCGTGGTGGCCACCAGCCGCCGCGCGCCCGCCTTGCGCAGGGCGGGCGCCATCAGACCGAGCGGGGCGGCGGCGCCGAACCACACGGACTCGCAGCCGTGCTCGCGCAGCAGCTGGGTCGCCCTGCGCGTGACGCGCGGGGTGGGCAGCAGCATCGTCGTACGGTCCCGTACGACGGTGAACGGCTGCTCCGCGTCGAAGGCGGCGGTCGCCTCGACGCCCTCACGGCTCCGCTTCCAGGTGGAGGCGTAGACGACGAGCTGCTCGGGGTCCAGACGCAGCGCCATGTTGTGCAGAAACGCCTGGATGCCGCCGGGCCGGGGCGGGAAGTCGTTGGTCACGATCAGGGTCTTGTGCATCGTGGCCGACAGTACCGAACGGCCCTGCCTCATCGCTCACCAGCAGCCTCGCCGGGCATCATGGGCACCCCCATTCACCCATGAAACGGACAGGTGCTCATGGCGGACGCAAGCGGCGCCACGGCCTCGGCCCCGGTCCCGGACCCCGCCCTGACCCCGGCCCCCAGCCTGCGGCGCCGCACCGCGCCGCTGCTGGCCGTCTGGGTCCTCACCCGGACCGCGCTGCTGCTCTGCGTCCTCAAGGTCGTCGTCGTCCCCGGCCCCGACGTCACCAGCGACGTCTCGGTGATCTACCAGGGGTGGCACGACGTGCTGAGGACGGGCGCCTTCCCGCTGGACGACGTCACCTGGCAGTACCCGCCCGCCGCCGCCCTCGCGATCCTCTCCCCCACCGCGCTGCCCTTCCTCGGCTACGCCGCCGCCTTCTACGTCCTGTGCGCCCTGTGCGACGCGCTCGTCCTCGGTCTGCTCGCCTACGCGGGCGCCCGGCCCGGCAGGACATGGCGCGGCGCGTGGGTGTGGACCGCGGGCGTCCCGCTGCTCGGCCCGACCGCGTACGCCCGCTACGACCTGATGGCCACTGCCGTCGCCGTCGCCGCACTGCTCGCCGGGGCCCGCCGGGCCCGCACGCTGGGCGCGCTGGCCGGCTTCGGCGCGCTGCTGAAGCTGTGGCCGCTGCTGGTGCTCACGGGCGTGCCGAACGGGCGGGCGGCCCGGCGCGCCTGGGCCGCCGCGGCCCTCACGGCAGGCGGCCTGGCCCTGGCGTTCCTCGCCGCGATGCCGGGCTCGCTGGCCTTCCTCGCCTTCCAGAGCGACCGGGGCACCGAGATCGAGTCCCTGGGCGCGCTGGCCTTCCACACGGCGCGGCACTTCGGGTGGCAGGGGACGACGGTGTTCGCCTACGGCTCGGTGGAGTTCGTCGGTCCCTACGTCCCGCTCGTCTCCGCGCTGGCCCTCGGGCTGAGCGCCGCCGCCCTGTGCTGGCTGGCGCTGTGGCGGCTGCGGGCGAGGACGTTCGGGCCGAGCACGCCGTGCGACGCGGCCTTCGCGGCGGTGCTGCTGTTCACGACCACGAGCCGGGTGATCAGCCCCCAGTACATGGTCTGGCTGGTCGGCACGGCGGCGGTCTGCATGGCCTTCCGGGCGAGCCCGATGACGCTTCCGGCCTGGCTGGTGCTGGGGGCCACCGGGGTCACGCTGCTGGAGTTCCCCGTCTGGTTCGACCATGTGGCGGCGAGCGACCCGCTCGGTCTGCTGCTGCTGGCCGTACGGAACGGGCTGCTGGTCGCCGCCACGCTGACGGCCTGCCGACGACTGTGGCGCCGGACGACAGCGCCCCCGGGCGACGGCCGGGCCCAACCGGCCCGCGACCGCCAGTCGCTCGCCTCGTGAGCCAGCGCCGAGCACGCACGCGGTCGGGCCTCGCGCCCGGAGTCGGTCAACCGCCCCGCCGCTGCCGCCCGGCCGTCGCTGGCCTCCTGAGCCGGCGCCGAGCGCCCCACGCCCGCTGACGGCCTGCCAACGGCTGTGGCGACGGACGGCGGCCGCCCCGGGCCACGACCGGACCCAGCCAGCCCACGACCGGCGGTCGCCGACCTCGTGAGCCGCGCCGAGCGCGCACGCCGTCGGGCCTCGCGTCCTGAGCCGGTCAACCGCCCCGCCGCTCCCGCCCGGCCCAGGGGGCAGTCAGCCGCTCCCCCACGTACCCCCGTCCAGGACCGTCAGCCGCCCCGCCGTTCCCCGCCCCCGGCAGGCAGCCGCTCCTCCACGTACGACCGCCACCGCACCGTGAAGTCCGCGGGCGTCGTCCCCAGGATCTCGACCATCGCCTTCTCCACCGCCCCCGCCCGGTGCCTGCCCGCGCCCACGGCCCGGTAGAACGTCCGCAGCCGGTCCTCGCCCCACGCCTCGGCGATCAGCTCGCAGGCCAGCCAGCCCCCCTCGTACGCCCGTGCCAGCCGGCCTGAGTCCCCGCCGAAGGAGAAGTCCCCGTCCGCCGGGAGCGCGGCGGGCGTCTCGCCCCGACGGACCGCGCGCAGCAGTTCGGGGGCGGCCTGCTTGGCGCTGTAGCCCGTGCCCCGGTAGGCGACCCAGTCCGCGAAGCCCTCCGAGAGCCACAGCGGGGTCGCCGCCGAGGTGTGCGCGCGGGTGGCCACGTGGGTGGTCTCGTGCGTCAGCACGACGCTCTGCCCGAAGCCGCCGAGGACTTGGTACGCCTCCGGGTTGACGATCACCCGGTCCGCGGGCGACGTCCCCGGCGCCCCCGTCTCCCCGGTGGTGACCGCCGCGATCCCCCGGTACCCGGCCGCCGGCGCCCCCAGCAGCGCGCCCATGGCCTGAAGCGAGGGCGGGACGAGGATGACCACGCGCCCGGCCCACTTCTCGCGCCAGGCCTCGGAGACCGCGGGCGCGGCGCGGTCGGCGGAGGCGGCGAGCGCCCGCAGCCGCTGACGGGTCTGGCCGACGCCGAGGACGAGGCTGTGACTGCCCCGTACGGCGTCGACGTCGCCCTGCTCCCACAGCAGCTGCGGCCCGCCGCGAGCGGCCCGGTCGGCGGTCAGCCGCCAGCCGTCCTCCCGCTCCTCGAGCTCTACGGAGCGCGCGGCGGCCGCCGGGGCGGTGTCGTAGCCGTCGATCCGGTAGCGCAGCTCGACCTCGGCGACGGCTCGGGCGCCCTGCCGCACGACCTTGCCCACCCGGTACTCCCAGGAGCTCAGCGGCACGTCCGCGAGGCTCTGGAGCTGCTTCAGCTGCGCCGCCCGCAGCCGCCCGGCCTCCGGTGCCAGCGCGGCGAGGAATCCGTCGCGGTCCCGGCTGAGCACGGCGGCCGCGCGGCTGTCCAGCAGCCGCTGGACCGCGCGCACGTCCGTCCCGGAGGTCTCGGAGGACGTGCAGCCGGAGGCGGACAGCAGCACGGCGAGGCCGAGCCCCGCCGTACTCCGTATCGCCTCACGCCGTGTGCGCCCCTGACCTGCCACGCTGCCGATCGTACGGAACGCGCCGCGCGAGGGCTTCAAGGGAGGGGGGCCGCACTCTGGGCCGCCGTCGCCGCTCAGACGCGGGTGACCGCGTTGACGGGCATCATGCCCACCGGGTCGTACCGCACCGAGGCGCCCGGATAGGGCGCGTGGACGACCTGCCCGTTGCCCATGTACATCCCGATGTGGCTGGCGTCGCCGCGGTAGGTCACCAGGTCGCCGGGGCGCGCCTGGGAGAGCGGGACCTGCCGGCCCGCGTTCCGCTGGGCCTGCGAGGTGCGGGGCAGGGCGACGCCCGCCTGGGCGTAGGACCACTGGGTCAGGCCCGAGCAGTCGAAGGCGGAGGGCCCGTTGGCGCCCCAGACGTACGGCTTGCCGACCGCGCTGCGGGCGGCCGCCGCGGCGGCCGCCGCACGCGCCGAGGAGGGCGCCTGGTCCGACAGCTCGGGCGCCTCGTCGCGTCCGGAGCGAGAGGCCCGTTCGAAGGCGTCGCGCTCCGAGTCCGGCAGAGCGTCCAGCAGCCGCCGGGCGGCGGCGAGCTTGCCCTCGACGGCGCGCTTGTGGAGGGCGACCGCGGCCCGGCTGAGCTCCAGCTCGGCGAGGTCGCGACGGGCTTCCGCGCGCTGCTGGCCGAGGCCGCGCTGGGCTCGCTGGAGCTCCTGGAGGGCGGAGGTCTGGAGCGCGGTCATCCGGTCCAGGGTCGCGGCCCGGTCGAGGTAGGTGTCCGGCCGCGCGGAGAGCAGCAGCGCCAGGGTCGGGTCGATGCCGCCGGAGCGGTACTGCGCGCCCGCCACCAGGCCGAGCGCGCCCCGCATCCGGTTGATGCGCTCCTGGCCCCGGGCCACGCTGTCCTGGGCCTGCGCGACCTGCTCGCGCAGGTGCTCCACCCGCTCGCCGGCCCTGTTGAAGCGCTCGGCGGCCCGCTCGGCCTCCTCGTACAGCCGGTCGACCTTGGTCCGGACCGCCTCTGCGGTCTCGCGCGGCTCGGCGACCGCGGGCGCGGCCCCGAGGGCCGCGGCGGCCGTGGCCGCCGCGGCGGACAGGACGGTGACCCGGGCGCTCTGAGTGAGGCCGGGGTGTGCGGGACGGCGATGGGACGCCACAGGCCGCGCTCCCTTCCGCTGTACGAGGGATGTTGCGCGGCAGACAGTAGCCGGGCGGACACGGAGCGCCAAAGACCGCGCCGGGCACGCAAAGTGACGCCCCGCCGGAGACCACAGGTCAACGGCGGGGCGCCAGGTCAGCTCTTGGTGCGGGAAATCGCCCGATTGGGCGTCAGATGCGCACGCCGAACTGGAAGGGCATGTTGTTGATGGACTCGTAGCGCACGTTCGTGCCGGTCCGCGGGGCGTGCAGCACCTGGCCGTTGCCGGCGTAGAAGCCGACGTGGTGCAGGTCGCCGTAGAAGATCACCAGGTCGCCCTGCTTGAGGTCGCCCTGCGAGTAGATGCGGGTGCCGGCGTTGGCCTGCGCCTGCGAGGTGCGCGGGATGGAGATGCCGGCCTGGGCGAACGCCCAGGAGGTCAGCCCGGAGCAGTCGAAGGAGTTCGGGCCGGACGCGCTGTAGACGTACGGCGAGCCGATCTTGCTCTGGGCTGCGGCGAACGCGGAGGACGCGCGCCCTGAGGCGGGCGTGGCCGGACCGAGGTCCGCGCGCGAGCTGGCGCGGTCGGCGCGGGTCTCGTCGGCCTTGAGCGCGGCGCGCTCCTGCGCGGTGAGCGAGTTCAGCAGCTTCTGGGCCTCGCCCAGCTTGCCCTGGACTTCCTGCTTCTTCTCCCCGAGCTGCTTGCGGGTCTCGGCCAGGTCGGCGAGCTTGCCCTGGGCCTCCTGGCGCTGCTGCGCGAGGGTGCGCTGCTTGGCCTGGATGTCGGCGAGCGCCTCGGTCTGCTTCGCGCCGAGCTGGTCGAGCGCGGACGCCTTGTCGAGGTAGGTGTCCGGGTCGGCGGAGAGGAAGAGCTGCACGGCGGGGTCGATGCCGCCGGAGCGGTACTGGGCGCTGGCCACCGAACCCAGGCTGTCGCGCAGGGTGTTGAGCTCGTCCTGGCCGCGGGCGACCTTGTCCTGGAGGGCGTCGATCTCCTTGTCGAGCTTCTCCTGCTGCTCCTTGGCCCCGTTGTACTTCTCGGTGGCCTTCTCCGCCTCTTCGTAGAGCTTGTCGACCTTGGCCTTGACCTCGCTCTTGCTCGGCTTCGGCTCGGCCTGCGCGGTCTGGGCGGTCAGGGCCACGGCCGCGGCGGCGGTCGCGGTGAGCACGGTCACGCGGGTGCGGCTCGGCTGCTTGGGACGACGGTGGGACGCCACGAAGGCGAGCTCCTTCTTCCTCGAGCCGCCTACCGGGCTGTGGGGGGTTCAATCCCCGGCGTCCGCACGTCGCACCCCGGGGAGAAAAGGAGCGAACTGGACGAACTCGGCGGTTCCTTCGCCGTCGTCCCGGATGGACGATCAACCGCGCGAAGGTTCGAGGCCCGACCCTAGTGACCTCCCTGTGATCAGTTCAAATCCTCACGACAAAATTATGGGCTGCGGAGTGTTTTCTTTACTCGCATCACACACGCTGTAATGAGCACTTGACGCAACGTCTGTCACGAGGAGTATCAATTCGGGCATTCGGCCCGGTAGTTACTAGGCGCGCGAAAGCCGCTTCAGCAACAAGACGGACGCGACCGGCCTGGCGCCGGCCTTCGCCACCCCGTCGGCGACCTCGCGGTCGGTGGAGACGACCACCACGGGCCGGCCGGGCGGCTCCGCGCGCACCAGCTGACGGATCAGCTCGTCCGCGGTCACGCCCGCCTTGGAGAACAGCACCCGCACCCCGCGCGGCGGCGCGAGCAGCACCGGAGCGGCCAGCTCCGCCCCGTCGAAGACACAGGTGACCTCGGCCCCGGTCTGGGCCGCGAGCATCGACAGACCGCCGAGCAGGCGCAGCCGCTGCTTCTCCAACGGCATCGTGGGATACCCGGTCTTGGTGACGTTGTAGCCGTCGACGACCAGATGCACCTGCGGCAGCGCGAGCAGCTGGTCGAGCAGGGCAGGGTCGGTCTCGGAGAGGGCGCGGGCGGCGATGTCCTTGGGCGACATACGGCCCGGCTCGACCGCGTCGACGGTGTCCGCGGGGTGGATCCCGGCGGGCGGCAGGGCGAGCTCGCGACGGAGCCCCTGGGCGGCGTCCAGGACGGTGTCCAGGAGCAGTCGCAGCCGCATGTCCTCGATCGAGCGGCCCTCCCGGGCGGCCCTCCTGCCGGCCTCCACGGACGCTTCCGCTTCGCTGAGCCGCGCCTTGAGCCTGCGGCTCTCGCTCTCGGCCGCGGACACCTGGGCGGCCGCCTCCGACCTTGAGCTCTCCAGGTCGGCGTCCCGGCGGCGGAGCGCCGCCTCGCCGCGCTTCACATCGCTCAGGGCGCTGCGCAGCTTGCGGCGAAGCGATTCCGCTTCCTTGCGCGCGGCGTCCAGCTCGGTGCGCAGCCGCTCGGTCTCGGCCCGGGTGTGCGCCTGGGCCTCGGCCAGCTCCTCGCGCAGCCGCTCCAGCTCGCGCCGGCCCGCCTCGTCGGCGCGCTCGGCGTCCGCCCGCTGGGCCTCCTCGCCCGCGGCGGCGACGAGCTTCACCCATCCGGCGGGCCGCAGCACATAGGCGGCCGCGGCCACGTCGATCGGATCGGCGGCGGCGGGCGGCGACCCGGACTCCAGGGCCCCGGACAGCTCGGGCTGGGCCTTGCTGAGCCGCTCGCCGATGCGCTGGCGGAAGACGGGGTCGCTCTCCAGCGCGGCGGCCATCGCGTTGCCCGCGAACTTGGCCCGCCGGCTGGGGGTGAAACGGGCGTACTGGCGCAGCTGCGCCGGGAGTTCGCCGACGGTCAGCCCGCCGAACGCGTCCGAGACCAGCGCGACGACCCTGCGCCGTACGCCTTCGGGCAGCGGGCGGTCGAGCGCCTCCGCGGCGTCGCCGGCCGCATCGGCCGGCTCCGCGCCGCTTTCAGGCTGCTCCACAATCCGTCACCCCATTACCCGTTCGGGCGGCTCCGTCAGGAGCCCGCGCCCGGCCTGTCCACCAGCTCGATCTGATCCACAGCGTTGCACCAACGACAGCGCACTGACTCGATGGTCTCACTGACCACCTCGCGCTCCTCGATCGTGGGCTCGCCGGCCAGGTCCAGATGGACGTATTCGACGACCTTGGACGAGCGGGTGACGTCGAAACGAGTGAGGTTGCCGCACAGGGTGCAGCGCCAGCGGGTCTCGGCGGTCGGCGAGGGTACCGTCGTCATCGTGCCGTCCTCTTTCGTCATACGAGTGCGAGTGCGGTTGCCGCGGTGCGCCGTCGAACTGCGGGTGTACTGCCCGTAACCCTACGGCCTCGCGGGTACCCCGTGGCGCGGCGAGGCACTCTGTACCGTTCGGTCCCGCTGCGCCATGCTCTGTCCATGATCGGTTGGTGGCGGGCGGTACGGGGCGCGGCGACGGGACCCGCCGTGACATACGCGGCGATCGCGGTCTGCTGCGCGGTCTTCCTGGTCAGTCCGGTCTCCGGCCTCAATCCGTCGTACGGCGTCGGCGACGGGCTGCTCTCCGCGCAGAGCGCGTACTTCGAGCGCTGGGGCGTGATCCCCGCCGACCTGACGAGCGGCGCCCCGAACGCGCTGGCCACCCCGCTCACCGCCCTCTTCGTCCACGGCAACTGGCTCCACCTGCTGGGCAACATGCTCTTTCTGTATGTGTTCGGGGCGATGGCCGAGGAGCGGATGGGGCAGCTGGAGTTCGGCCTGTTCTATGCGGGCTGCGGCTACCTCGCGCTGCTCGCCTACGCGGCGGCCAACGCCGGCTCCGAGCAGACCCTGGTGGGCGCCTCGGGGGCGATCTCGGGGGTGCTCGGCGCCTTTCTGTACCTCTTCCCGAAGGCAAGGGTGACCAGTCTCTTTCCGTTCCTCTTCTTCCTGCCGCTGCGGTTTCCGGCGTGGGCGGTGCTGATCTTCTGGTTCGTCCTGCAGTGGCTGGCGGCCCGGGGCGCCGGGAGCGGTCCCGGGGTGGCGTATCTGGCGCACCTGGTGGGGTTCGGGGTGGGATTCCTCTACGCCTGGGGACGGTTCCGGCAGGGGACTAGAGTGAAGGCCCAAGCAGCGGCCACCGAGGGAGAAAGCCAACCGTGATCACCGCGATCGTGCTCATCAAGACCAGCGTGGACCGCATCCCCGAGATCGCGGAGTCGATCGCGGCGCTGGACAGCGTCAGCGAGGTCTTCTCGGTCACCGGCACCTACGACCTGATCGCCATGGTCCGCGTGGCCAGGCACGACGATCTGGCGGACGTCATCCCGGGCAGCATCAGCAAGATCCCCGGCGTGGAGGCGACGGACACGCACGTCGCGTTCCGTACGTACTCCCAGCACGATCTGGAGGCGGCGTTCGCGATCGGCCTGGACGCCTAGCCGCCGCCCTCGGCGCCCGCAGCAGCCGACAGCCGACAGAGCCCGCGCCGGTGGCGCGGGCTCTGTCGGCTGTGCTCGGCTCGAATCGGCTCGCCTCGGGTCCTGTGTCAGACCGCCGGGACGCAGCGGCCGTCCTGCGTGTGGTACGTCCACCGGGCGCCGTCGCGGACCAGCTCGGCCACCGCCCCCACGAAGCGCTCCACGTGCTCGTCCGGCGTGCCCGCGCCGAAGCTGACCCGGATGGCGTTCAGGGACCGCTCGCCCGGCTCGGCCTCCGGCGCGCCGCACTCGCCCGGGTCCTGGGGGGCGCTGCCGAGGAGGGTGCGGACCAGGGGGTGGGCGCAGAACAGGCCGTCGCGCACCCCGATGCCGTACTCCGCGGAGAGCGCGGCGGCGAAGTGCGAGCTGTTCCAGCCCTCGACCACGAAGGAGATGACGCCCACGCGCGGCGCGTCGTCCCCGAACAGGGAGAGGACCTTCACCTCGGGGACCTCCGCGAGACCCGCGCGGACCTTCGCGACCAGCTCCTGCTCGCGGGCGACCAGCGCCTCGAAGCCCGCCTCCGTCAGCGCCTTGCACGCCGAGGCGATGGAGTAGGCGCCGATGACGTTCGGCGAGCCCGCCTCGTGGCGCGCGGCCGTGGTGTGCCACTCGACGTCCACGCCTCCGTCCACGCGGCGTGCCACCGTGCGCGAGGCGCCGCCGCCCGCGAGGTACGGCTCCGCCTCCCGCAGCCAGTCCGCGCGCCCGGCCAGGACGCCGGAGCCGAAGGGGGCGTACAGCTTGTGCCCGGAGAAGGCGACCCAGTCGACGTCCAGCTCGGCGATGTCGACGGGGTGGTGCGGCGCGAGCTGCGCCGCGTCCAGGACGATCCGGGCGCCGTGGGCGTGCGCGGCCGCCGCCAGCTCCTTGACCGGCCACAGCTCGCCGGTGACGTTGGAGGCGCCCGTGACGCAGACGAGGGCGGGGCCGTAGGGGTCGCGGTCCGCCAGCGCCCGCTCCAGGGTCTGGACGGCCTGCTGGGGTGTGCGCGGGGCGTTCAGGCAGGTGACGCGGGCGTCCCTCCAGGGCAGCAGCGAGGCGTGGTGCTCGGTCTCGAAGACGAACACCTCGCAGCCGGCCGGGACCGCGGCGGCCAGCAGGTTCAGCGAGTCCGTCGTCGACCGGGTGAAGACGACCTGGTCGCCGGGGCGGCAGCCGAGGAAGTCCGCGACGGTCTGGCGGCTGTTCTCGAAGAGGTCGGTGGAGAGCTGCGAGAGGTATCCGGCGCCGCGGTGCACGCTGCCGTAGTACGGGGCGTAGGCGGCCACGTCGTCCCACACCCGCTGGAGGGCCGGCGCGCTCGCCGCGTAGTCGAGGGCCGCGTAGGCGACTTCGCCGCCGGTGACCAGCGGGACGGTGACGTCCCTGCCGAGCACGGGCAGCGGGGCGCCGCAGCAGGGTTCGGCGGCGGACTCGGCCGATCCAGCGGACGCAGCGGGCGCTGCGGACTCTGCGGGCGCGGCGGGCGCGTGGGCTTCGACGGCGGTGTTCGGGCGTGCGGACATGGCGGCATCTCCCTGCAAGACAAGGCGTGGGGTCCCCCTCGAAGAGGTCGGAGGGGGTCTTCGAACAAGCCCGTACTGGCGGCTCAACAGCCGTGCTGGGTACGGGAACTGCCCCTCAGGCGCGGCAAGAGGGCCGCACGGAGGGGGTGTTGAAGGAGGGGCGCAGACGCCCTATCGCATTCGCTTGCTCACGAGACTGCTCCCTTGAGGACCAGGACCCCAGGGCTTGCAGGGGTCCGCGCTTGCCGTAGACCTCGCTGCCTACGGCCTGGTCTTCACCCGGGGCACCCCGCCACGGACGGAGGGTTGCCGGACAGCAAGCCGGGGCCTGAAACGCTGTCACTCATGACCTTGAAAGCATCCTGCCATAGGTCGCGCCGAGCGCAAGGGCGCAGTCCGGATTCTGGACTGCGCCCTTGGTCACACTCAGCGAGCACGCACTCTCACGCGTTGCTCGCGGCGACCCACCTCTCCAGGGCCGCCTTCGCCGCCCCGGAGTCGATCGACTTCGCCGCTCGGGCCACGCCCGCCGCCAGCTGCTCGTTGAGCGTCCCGTCCGTCGGCTCGAGCGCGACCAGCGCCGCGGCCGCGTTGAGCAGCACCGCGTCCCGCACCGGTCCCGTCTCGCCGGCCAGCAGCCGCCGCGCCACGTCCGCGTTGTACGACGCGTCCGCGCCCCGCAGGGACTCGACGGGCACCAGGTCGATGCCGATGTCGCGCGGGTCGAAGGCCTCCTCGCGCACGGACCCGTCCCGTACGACCCACACCCGGGAGGTGGCGGTCGTCGTCAGCTCGTCCAGGCCGTCGTCGCCGCGGAAGACCAGGGAGGAGTTGCCGCGCGCGGCGAGCACGCCGGCCACGATGGGCGCCATCCGCAGATCGGCGACGCCCACGGCCTGCGAGCGCACCTTGGCCGGGTTGGTGAGCGGTCCGAGGATGTTGAAGGTGGTCTGCGCGCCGAGCTCCTTGCGCGCCTTCGCGGCGTACCGCAGGGCGGGGTGGAACTTCACGGCGAAGCAGAAGGTGATGCCCGCTTCCCTCGCGACCTCGACGACCCGCCGCGGCGTCAGCTCCAGATTGACGCCGAGCTTCTCCAGGACGTCCGAGGAGCCGCTCGCGGACGAGGAGGCGCGGTTGCCGTGCTTGACGACCTTGGCTCCGGCGCCGGCGACCACGATCGCCGACATCGTGGAGATGTTGACGGTCTTGGCGAGGTCGCCGCCGGTCCCGACGATGTCCACGGTCGCGCCCGGCACCTCGATGGTGTTGGCGTGCGCGTACATGGCCTGCACCAGGCCGGAGACCTCTTCGACGGTCTCGCCCTTGGCCCGCAGCGCCACCGCGAACCCGGCGATCTGGGCGTCGGTGGCCTCGCCGCTCATGATCCGGTCCATCGCCCAGGCGGTGTCGTCCACGCTCAGGTTCTCGCCGCGCAGCAGGGGGTTCAGCACGCCCGGCCAGGAACGAGCCGCCACGCTGTCGCCGCCGACCGGGGTCACAACGTTCATGGTCCGCTCCTGGGTCCACAGCCGATAGGGATGGGTCCACCCTATCCAGCCCCGAGAGCAGCAAAGAGCCCCGTCCAGCGAATGGACGGGGCTCCTGCTGTGGCGACCTGTCGGTCAGGGATCAGTGGTGGCCGTGGCCGCTGGTGATCTCCTTGTACTCCTCGCTCGTCGGCTTGGGGATCTGGCTTCCCTCGCCGTAGTAGGACTTGCTGAGCTTGGCGCGCAGCTTCTCCTTGAGCTTCGGCTTGCGCTCCACGCCGTTCTCGTCGACCGTCGGGCCGAGCTCGACCGGCTCGTACTGCTCGTGCGCGGTCAGCGTGTAGCGGGCCTCGGGCTTCAGCGGCTCGTGGACCTCGACGAACTCACCGTGCGGCAGCCGCTTGATGATGCCCGTCTCGCGGCCGTGCAGCACCTTGTCCTTGTCGCGACGCTGCAGACCCAGGCAGATCCGCTTGGTGATCACGAAGGCGAGGACCGGGCCCACGAAGTAGGAGATCCGGACGAACCAGGTGATCGCGTTGATCGACAGATGGAAGTGCGTGGCGAAGATGTCGTTTCCACCGCCGAGCAGCATGATCACGTACCCGGTGATCCAGGCGACGCCCAGAGCGGTCCTGGTCGGCGCGTTGCGCGGCCGGTCCAGGATGTGGTGCTCGCGCTTGTCGCCGGTGATCCACGACTCGATGAACGGGTAGACCGCGATCGCCATCAGGACCAGGCCGAAGAGCACCAGCGGGATGAAGACGCCCAGCACGAGCGTGTGGCCCGCGAAGTTGATCTCCCAGCCGGGCATCACTCGGATCAGACCCTCGGCGAAGCCCATGTACCAGTCTGGCTGGGCGCCGGTGGACACCTGGTCCGGCCGGTAGGGGCCGAGCGCCCACACCGGGTTGATCGTGAACGACGCCGCGATGATCGCGATGACGCCGAAGACCAGGAAGAAGAAGCCTCCGGCCTTGGCCATGTAGACCGGCAGCAGCGGCATGCCCACGACGTTGTTGTTCGTCCGGCCGGGGCCGGGGAACTGGGTGTGCTTGTGGTAGAAGACCAGGATCAGGTGGGCCACCACGAGGCCGAGCATGATGCCCGGCAGCAGCAGGATGTGGATCGAGTAGAACCTGGCCACCATGTCGTGGCCGGGGAACTCGCCGCCGAACAGGAAGAACGAGATGTACGTTCCGACGACCGGGGTCGCCAGGATCGCGCCCTGGGTGAAGCGGACGCCGGTGCCGGACAGCAGGTCGTCGGGGAGCGAGTAGCCGGTGAAACCGGTGAACATGCCGAGGACGAACAGCAGGAAGCCGAACATCCAGTTGATCTCGCGCGGCTTGCGGAACGCACCCGTGAAGAACACGCGCATCATGTGCACGAACATGCCGGCGAGGAAGACCAGCGCCGCCCAGTGGTGGATCTGCCGGATCAGCAGACCGCCGCGGACGTCGAAGCTGATGTCCAGGGTCGAGGCGTACGCCTCGGTCATCCGGATGCCCTGCATCGGCACGTACGAGCCGTGGTACTCGATCTCGTTCATGCTCGGGTGGAAGAACAGCGTCAGATACACACCCGTGAGGATGATGATGATGAAGCTGTAGAGGCAGATCTCGCCGAGCATGAAGGACCAGTGGTCCGGGAAGATCTTCCGCAGATTGGCCTTGGCCAGGGAGTAGATTCCCAGCCTGCCGTCCGCCCAGTCGGCGACCCGCTCGCCCGCGGGGGCTTTGCGGTTCTTGTCGTCGGTCGTCGCAGTGCTCATCCGCGCTCCCAGAAGGCAGGACCGACGGGCTCTTCGAAGTCGCCGAGCGCCTCGAGGAAGCCTTCGTCATTCACGCCGATCCGCAGCTGCGGAAGTGCGTGACCGGCCGGGCCGAAGATGACGCGGGCGCCGTCGGAGAGGTCGAAGGTGGACTGGTGGCACGGGCAGAGGACGTGGTGCGTCTGCTGCTCGTACAGGCTGATCGGGCAACCGACGTGGGTGCAGATCTTGGAGTAGGCCACGATTCCGTCGTGGGACCACTCGAGCTCGCGCTTGTCCTTGATGTCCTCCGGCTGGATCCGGACGATCATCAGGGCGGCCTTGGCGATCTCGTTGTTGAAGTCGTGCTGGCTCTCCTCCAGGCCCTGGGGCATGGCGAAGGTCAGCGAGCCGACGGCGACGTCCTCGGGACGCAGCGGCTCATTGGTGTTCATGTTGATGAGCTGCTTGCCCTTGGCCCACAGGGTCTTGCGGAGCTTCTCCTCGGGCAGCGGCCCGAGGTCCCGCAGCAGCACCACGCCGGAGAGCGGCACCATGGCCAGCGCGCCGAACATGGTGTTGCGGATCAGCTTGCGACGGCCGATCGCGGACTCACGGGCGCCGTCCGCGAAGTCGGCGAGCACCTTGGCCTTGACCTCGGGCGAGGCCTCGATCGGGTGCCGCTCGTCGGCGACCTCGACGTCCGACATCAGGGTGCGGGCCCAGTGGACCGCGCCCGCGCCGATGCAGAAGAGCGCGATGCCCAGGGTCATGCCCAGCGCGAAGTTGAGCGCGCTGATATGGCCGAGCGGCCAGATGTACACGATCTTGTCGACCGGGAAGATCACGAACGACGCGATGAAGGCGACGGTGGCCAGCATCGACAGCGTGAACAGCAGAGCGACGGTGCGCTCGGAGCGCCTGGCCGCCCGCTCGTCGATGTCCTGGACGCGCGGCTTGTGGGCCGGCAGTCCCGGGTCGCCGAGCGGGTCGTCCTCGACATGCTCTACCGCGACGTGCGCGGTGTCCTGCGCGAGCGGCAGGTTCTCTTCTGGAATCTCTTGGCTACTCATGACTTCTTGGCCTTAGCGGTGTGGGCCGCGACCCAGACGGCGACTGCGATGAGCGAACCCAGACCGAAGATCCAGCCGAACAGACCCTCGCTGACGGGGCCGAGGCCGCCGAGCGCGAAGCCGCCCGGAGTGGCGGTCTCGTCGCCGTTCACCGTCTGGATGTACGCGATGATGTCCTTCTTCTGCTGCTCCGGCAGCGTGGTGTCGGGGAAGGACGGCATGTTCTGCGGGCCGGTCTGCATGGCCTCGTAGATGTGCTTGGGGCTCACGCCTTCAAGGCTCGGGGCGTACTTGCCGTTCGTGAGGGCGCCGCCCTCACCGGTGAAGTTGTGGCACTGGGCGCAGTTGGTGCGGAACAGATCGCCGCCCTTGGCGATGTTCGCGCCGTCCGGGCTGTACTGCTTCTCGGTCGGCGTGATCGGGCCGGCGCCGAGGGACGCGACGTACGCCGCGAGCTGGTCGATCTGGCTCTGCGTGTAGATGTTGGGCTTCTTCGGCACCTGGGCGCCGGGCTGCTGGGCCGGCATCCGGCCGGTCGCGACCTGGAAGTCGACCGCGGCGGAGCCCACGCCGACCAGGGACGGGCCGTCAGAGGTGCCCTGACCGCCGGTTCCGTGGCAGCTGGCGCAGCCGACGGTGTAGAGCTTCTTGCCCTCCTTGATGGCGAGAGACTGGGCGGTTTCTTCGGCCTGCGCCTTGTCCGCGGGTGCGAACGCGGCGTACAGCCCCCCAGTGGCCGCCAGCGCGAGGAGTAGGACGACGACCGCCGCCAGCGGATGGCGTCGTCGTGCGGAGAGCTTTTTCACGGATTACCCCGGTGTCAGGATCTTCTGCGTCGGTGCTTCTGGACTGTGGTCGGGCTCGAGCCCGGCTACTTGATCATGTAGATCGTGGCGAAGAGGCCGATCCAGACGACATCGACGAAGTGCCAGTAGTAGGACACGACGATGGCGGCGGTTGCCTGCTCGTGGGTGAATCTCCTGGCCGCGTAGGTCCTTCCCAGGACCAGCAGGAAGGCGATGAGACCGCCCGTCACGTGCAGGCCGTGGAAACCGGTGGTCAGGTAGAACACGGAGCCGTACGGGCCGGACGAGAGCGACATGCCCGCGTCCTTGACCAGCTCGGTGTATTCCAGCACCTGGCCGCCGATGAAGATCGCACCCATGACGAACGTGATGATGAACCACGTCCTGAGCTTCTTCACATCGCCCCGCTCCGCGGCGAAGACGCCGAGCTGGCAGGTGAGTGAGGAGAGCACCAGGATCGTGGTGTTGGTCGCCGAGAACGGGAAGTTCAGGTGGTCCGCCTGAGCCGTCCAGTAATCAGTGCCCGTCACCGATCGCAGGGTGAAGTACATCGCGAAGAGGGCCGCGAAGAACATCAGCTCGGAACTCAACCAGATGATGGTTCCGACGCTGGTGAGGTTCGGTCGATTGACCGACGGGTGCGCGTGCCCGGTTTCTACTGTCGTTGCTGTCGCCACGACCGACATTATGTCGGTCGCTTATCCCGCCCTCACTCCGGGGGGTGCCGTTCGGTGTGTCAGCCCGCTCGACTGGGACGATGCGCAGAGCCGAACGGCCCATCGAAGAGCTGTCCGAACCAGTGTTGACGGGGTGTCGCAAGGAGTAGCATCCGCCGCATCAGGTTACTGGTCCAATGCCGCCGACGAACTCGGAGGAACAATGAGGTCGACCGCAACCGTGCTGGTCTACAGCGACGACGCGAACACCCGCGAGCAGGTGCGGTTGGCCGCGGGGCGCAGGCCGGCCGCGGACGTCCCGCCGGTCGAGTTCCTTGAGTGCGCGACCCTGCCGGCCGTCCTCAAGGCGCTGGACGAGGGCGGCGTGGACGTCTGCGTGCTGGACGGCGAGACGGCTCCGGCGGGCGGCATGGGCGTCTGCCGGCAGATCAAGGACGAGATCTTCGACTGCCCGCCCGTGCTGCTGCTGATCGGCCGCCCCCAGGACGCCTGGCTGGCCACCTGGAGCCGTGCCGAGGCCGCTGTGACCCTTCCGGTCGAGCCGGTGGAGTTCGCGCAGTCTCTGGCCGCCCTGCTGCGGCGCAGGCTCTCTGTGGGCGCGTGAGGCCCTCCCCGGTCGGGCTCACGCGCCGCTGACCGCCCGCCGGGTCAGATCTGGGGGCGCAGCCGCGCCGCGTCGTCGGGGCGGCTGCCGTCCCTGGTCTCGGCGACCAGGGCGCTTCCGCCGCGCCACTTGTCCCAGGACAGGTTCCAGTCGCCGAAGCCGTTGCCGAAGGGGTCCATCGTGTCGCCCCCGCTGTTGACGACCTTGACGATGTCGCCCTCGCGCACGGTCTCGAAGAACCACGCGGCGTTGCCGGTGGACATGCCCGTGCAGCCGTGGCTGACGTTCGCGTACCCCTGGGAGCCGACCGACCAGGGCGCCGCGTGGACGTACTCGCCGCTCCAGGTGACGCGGGTGGCGTAGTAGACGGGCAGGTCGTAGGAGTCGGCGCTGCCCTCCGGGATGCCGATGCTCGTACCGCGCATGCGTACGAAGTACTCCTTGCCGAGCACGACCTTGATCCCGTTGCGGGTGGAGAAGCCGGGCTTGCCGGTGGTCACCGGAATGGTGTTGATCACTTCTCCGTTGCGCAGCACGGTCATGTGGTGGGTCCCGGCGTCGGTGATCGCTTCTATGCGGTCGCCGATCGTGAGCTTCAGCGTCTTGGAGGCGCCGCCGTAGAGGCTGTTGGCGACCTTGACGCCCTGGAGGTTGCTGCTGGCGCGGACGGTCGCGCCGGCGGGCCAGTACTCCTTGGGGCGGTAGTGCATGGTCTTGTCGTCCACCCAGTGCCAGGCGCCCTCCACCGCGGGCTGGGAGTGGACCTTCAGGCCGCGTTCGATCACGGCTCTGGCGGCCCTGTCCCGGACCGGGGAGCCGAGCTTGGCGGTGATCGGCTGGCCGACGCCGTACTTCCCCGCCTGCGGGCCGAACTCGACCGCAAGGTGCCGTTTGGCGGGCGAGGTCTGGAAGGTGAGCGTCTTGGCCCCCGGAGCGCCGTCCTCGTCCTCCGTGGCGACCTCCACGGTGTATCTGACGCCGGCCGACAGCGGGGCCGTGGAGCGCCAGCGGACGCCGTCGGCGGAGAGCTCGCCGGCGAGGTGGTGGCCCGCCTGGTCGGTGGCGGTGACGTCGGTGATCCGGCTGTCCTCGCCCTCGGCGGTGACTTCGAGGGGCTTGTCGGGGTCGACCTTGGCGCTGCCCTCGGGGGCGTTGAAGGAGACCTGTCCGGCCGCGTCGTAGGGCTGCGCGGCGAGCGGGTGGGGGTCGGAGTCGCCGCAGGCCAGCGCGGTCGCGCCGATGGCCACGACCAGCAGCGTGCAGCTGACAACCGAACGGATGCGCGGCTTGTGAGTCATAAGCACACGCTATGAAGATCATGCCGCAGCGGCGCGCGGGGTGACTGCAAACGGAGGGGCCCGGATCCCCCTCAGGAGTGAGGGTGATCCGGGCCCCTGCGCGTGTCGCGTTGACTCGACTACTGGTTCTGGTTCTCACCGCGGTAGTACTCGAAGACCCAGCCGAACAGGCCGACCAGGATCAGCGGCAGCGAGAAGAACAGCAGCCACCAGCCGAGGGCCACGCCCAGGAAGGCGAGGGCGCCGCCGACGGCCAGCGAGAGCGGCTGCCAGCTGTGCGGGGAGAAGAACCCCACCTCGCCGGCCTCGTCCGCGACGTCGGCCTCCTTGTCGTCCTGGGCCATCGCGTCCACGCGCCGGGCCGTGAAGGCCAGGTAGTAGCCGATCATGATGCTCAGGCCGAAGGCCAGGAAGAGCGCCGTGGTGCCGGCCGGCTCCTTCGACCACACGCCATAGACGATCGCCATGACGAGGATGAAGGCCGCCAGCCAGATGAACATCTTGCCTTGGATCTTCACTTGCCGGCCTCCTTCTCGGCGATGGCGCTGCCACCGTGGCCGGCGTGGTCGAGCTGGTCCAGCGCGGCGATCTCCGGGTGGTGGAGGTCGAACGCCGGGGATTCGCTGCGGATGCGCGGCAGGGTGAGGAAGTTATGCCGCGGCGGCGGGCACGAGGTCGCCCATTCGAGCGAACGGCCGTAGCCCCACGGGTCGTCGACCTCGATCTTCTTGCCGTACTTGGCGGTCTTCCACACGTTGTAGAAGAACGGCAGGACCGACAGTCCGAGCAGGAACGAGCTGATCGTGGAGATGGTGTTCAGCGCGGTGAACCCGTCGGCGGCGAGGTAGTCCGCGTAGCGACGCGGCATGCCCTCGGCGCCCAGCCAGTGCTGCACCAGGAACGTGCCGTGGAAGCCGATGAACAGCGTCCAGAAGGTGATCTTGCCGAGCCGCTCGTCCAGCATCTTGCCCGTGAACTTCGGCCACCAGAAGTGGAAGCCGGCGAACATCGCGAAGACCACGGTGCCGAAGACGACGTAGTGGAAGTGCGCGACGACGAAGTACGAGTCGGAGACGTGGAAGTCCATCGGGGGCGAGGCCAGGATGACGCCGGTCAGACCACCGAAGGTGAAGGTGACCAGGAATCCGATCGTCCAGAGCATCGGCGTCTCGAAGGACAGCGAGCCCTTCCACATGGTGCCGATCCAGTTGAAGAACTTCACACCGGTCGGTACCGCGATAAGGAAGGTCATAAAGGAGAAGAACGGCAAGAGCACGCCGCCTGTGACGTACATGTGGTGAGCCCACACGGTCACGGACAGACCGGCGATCGCGATCGTCGCGCCGACCAGGCCGATGTAGCCGAACATCGGCTTGCGGCTGAAGACCGGGATGATCTCCGAGACGATGCCGAAGAACGGCAAGGCGATGATGTACACCTCTGGATGGCCGAAGAACCAGAAGAGGTGCTGCCACAGCAGCGCGCCGCCGTTGGCCGCGTCGAAGACATGGGCGCCGAACTTGCGGTCCGCCTCCAGCGCGAAGAGCGCGGCGGCCAGCACCGGGAAGGCGAGCAGGACCAGCACACCGGTCAGCAGCACGTTCCAGGTGAAGATCGGCATGCGGAACATCGTCATGCCGGGAGCGCGCATGCAGATGATCGTGGTGATGAAGTTGACCGAGCCGAGGATCGTGCCGAAGCCGGAGAAGGCCAGACCCATGATCCACATGTCGGCGCCGACGCCCGGCGAGCGGACGGCGTCCGACAGCGGGGAGTAGGCGAACCAGCCGAAGTCGGCCGCACCCTGCGGGGTGAGGAAGCCGGCCACCGCGATCAGCGAGCCGAAGAGGTACAGCCAGTACGCGAACATGTTCAGCCGCGGGAACGCCACGTCGGGCGCGCCGATCTGCAGCGGCATGATCCAGTTCGCGAATCCGGCGAACAGCGGCGTCGCGAACATCAGCAGCATGATCGTGCCGTGCATCGTGAACGCCTGGTTGAACTGCTCGTTCGACATGATCTGCGTGCCCGGACGGGCCAGCTCGGCGCGCATGAAGAGCGCCATCAGGCCGCCGATGCAGAAGAACGCGAACGACGTGACCAGATAGAGCGTGCCGATCGTCTTGTGGTCAGTGGTGGTCAGCCACTTGATGACGACGTTGCCCGGCTCCTTGCGCCGTACCGGCAGCTCGTTCTCGTACGAGTCGTCAGCTGCTGCGGCGGCACCCTGAGGTTCGTTGAGGATGCTCACAGTTGGTTCTTCTCCGCATTCCTGGCCGGGTCCGTCTGCTCAATGCCCGACGGGATGTAGCCGGTCTGCCCCTTCTCGGCCAGCTCCTTCAGATGCTGCTGGTAGCGCTCCGGAGAGACCACCTTGACGTTGAAGAGCATCCGGGAGTGGTCGACGCCGCAGAGTTCGGCGCACTTGCCCATGAAGGTGCCCTCCTGGGACGGCGTCACCTCGAAGACGTTGGTGTGACCGGGGATGACGTCCTGCTTGAACAGGAAGGGGACCACCCAGAAGGAGTGGATGACGTCGCGCGAGGTCAGGATGAACCGGACCTTCTCGCCCTTGGGCAGCCACAGGGTCGGGCCCGGGTTGCCGGTCTGGGGGTTGCGGTCGCCGGGGATGCCGGCGTCGTAGACGCCACCCGCGTTCGCCGGGAACGCATCGCGATACTTGTTCGGGATGGCCCCCAGTTCCGGGTTGGTCTTGGCATCGCCCTTGGAGCCGTCTACGTTCTCGACGTAGTTGAAGCCCCAGCTCCACTGGTAGCCGACCACGTTGATCGTGTGGGCCGGCTTGTCGGAGAGAGCGAGGAGCTTGGACTCATCACGTGCGGTGAAGTAGAAGAGCACCGAGACGATGATGAGCGGGACCACGGTGTACAGCGCCTCGATGGGCATGTTGTACCGGGTCTGCGGAGGTACCTCCACCTTGGTGCGGCTGCGCCGGTGGAAGACGATGCTCCACAGGATCAGACCCCACACCAGCACGCCCGTGACGAGCGCTGCCGCCCACGAGCCCTGCCAGAGGGAGAGGATCCGCGGCGCCTCTTCCGTTACCGGGGTGGGCATGCCAAGGCGGGGGAAGTCTTCCCAGTTGTACGAGCAACCGGAGGCCGTCGCCAGGATCAGGCCCGCAGTCAGCACCTGCGGCAGCTTCCGCCGCATCGGGCGCCGCGACGCGGGGGAACCGCCCGCGCCTTGGCTGCGGGGGAGGTCGGAGCCGTTGGGACTCACGTAGCGCCTTCCCGAGAGTCTCGGCCCGCGCGACCGGCTGCGGCCGCTGGTCGGTCGCCGGCCCTGACGCGGGCAGGGGTTTGGATGTTTATGCGGACCAAACCCTACTGGACGCTATTTGGGGTCGCGCGGGGAGGGTGCCCAACGCGCCGTCCGACACCCCGAAGGGGTGGACTGCCCTTGGCAACAGAGGGGAATCCCGGCCTCCGCAGGCCGTCTGACGGCCCCTTGACGGTTGGGGGTTAGCGTGGCGACGTGCCTTACTTCGACGCCGCCTCCTCCGCTCCCCTTCACCCGGTTGCCCGCCAGGCTCTGCAGGCCGCCCTGGACGAGGGCTGGGCCGACCCCGCCCGGCTCTACCGGGAGGGGCGGCGCGCCCGACTGCTGCTGGACGCGGCCCGGGAGGCCGCGGCGGACGCGGTGGGGTGCCGGCCGGACGAGCTTGTGTTCACTCCTTCGGGGACGCAGGCGATCCACGCGGGAATCTCCGGGGCGCTCGCGGGGCGTCGGCGTGTCGGACGCCACCTGGTCGTCTCCGCGGTGGAGCACTCGGCGGTCCTGCACGCGGCGCAGACGCACGGAGCGACCGCCGAGGGGACCGTCACCGAGGCGCCGGTGGACCGGACGGGGCGGGTGTCCCCGGACGTCTTCGCCTCCCTGCTGCGGGCGGACACCGCCCTCGCCTGCCTCCAGTCAGCCAACCACGAGGTGGGCACCGAGCAGCCGGTGGCCGAGGTCGCCGAGGCGTGCCGGGCGGCCGGGACGCCGCTGCTGGTGGACGCGGCGCAGTCGCTGGGCTGGGGGCCGGTGGAGGGGGCCTGGTCGCTCCTGGCGGCGAGCGCGCACAAGTGGGGCGGGCCGGCGGGGGTCGGGCTGCTCGCGGTGCGCAAGGGGGCGCGGTTCGCCCCGCAAGGCCCCGCCGACGAGCGGGAGTCGGGGCGGTCGCCCGGCTTCGAGAACATTCCGGCGATCGTCGCGGCGGCGGCCTCCCTGCGGGCGGTGCGGGCGGAGGCGGCCGACGAGGCGGCCCGGCTGAAGGCGCTGGTGGACCGGATCCGCACGCGCGTCCCCGAGCTGGTCCCGGACGTCGAGGTGGTCGGCGATCCGGTGCGCCGGCTCCCCCATCTCGTCACGTTCTCCTGTCTCTATGTCGATGGAGAGACGGTGCTGCACGAGCTGGACCGGGCGGGGTACTCCGTCTCCTCGGGGTCGTCGTGCACCAGCAGCACGCTCACCCCGAGCCATGTGCTGCGGGCGATGGGCGTGCTCAGCGAGGGCAATGTGCGGGTGTCGCTGCCGACGGGGACGACCGAGGAGGAGGTCGACGGGTTCCTTCAGGCGCTGCCGGGGGTCGTCTCGGCGGTACGGGAGCGCCTGGACGCGCCGTCTTCGGCGCGGCCGAGTCCCTCGCCGGCGGCGGACTCGCTCGTGGTGGACGCGCTCGGCAAGCGGTGCCCCATCCCGGTGATCGAACTCGCAAAGGTGATCGGAGACGTACCGATCGGCGGCACGGTGACGGTGCTCTCGGACGACGAGGCGGCCCGTCTGGACATCCCGGCATGGTGCGAGATGCGGGGACAGGAGTACGTGGGCGAGGAGAAGGCGGCGGAGGGGGTCGCGTACGTGGTGCGGAGGCTTTCGTAGGGGGGTGGGGTCTCGCGGGAGCGGGGTCTCGTCGGCGCGGGGTCTCCAGGGGGGTGGGGCGCTCGCGGGCGCGGGCTCTCCAGGGCGTGGGTCCTCCAGGGGGCGGGGCCCTCGAGCGGGCGGGATCTCCGGGCGCGTGCCCTCTAGGGCAGGCCTTCCAAGGCCGGGACCTCCAGCGGCCCGGGATCTCCTAGATCCCGGGCCCCAGGGCCAGGGCTCTCGCGGGCCCGGGGTCTCCAGGGCCAGGTCTCCAGGGCGCAGGCCCTTCGGGCGGGTCCTCCAGGGCCGGGCTCCCCAAAGCGCGGGCCCTCCAAGGGCCCGGGACCTCCAGCGGGCGGGCTCTTCCAGGACGCGGGCCCCAGGGCCAGGGCTCTCGCGGGCGCGGGCTCTCCAGGGGGTGGGGTCTCCAAGGCGTGGGATCTCCAGGCGCGGGCTCCTCTAGGGCAGGCCCTCCAAGGGCCCGGGACCTCCAGCCGGCGGGCTCTCGAGGGCCGGGGTCCTCCAGGGGGCGGGCTGTCTAGAGCGCGGGATCTCGCGAGTCCGGGGTCTCCAGGGGGCAGGCTCTCCTAGGGCGGGATCGCCAGGGGCGCGGGCCCTCCAAGGGCCAAGGCTCGCCACGGCCAGGGCCCCCAGCGGACGGGACCTCCAGGCCAGGGACCTCCCAGGCCCCGGGATCTCCCGGGCCAGGGCTCGCAAGGGCCCCACGCGCCGACGGGCGGGCCGAAAGATCGGGCCCGCCCGGCGGACGTGGGTCGTGCGCGGGGAACTAGACCAGGTGCTCGCGGACCTCCGCCGCCGCCTCGTGGCCGTACGCCTTTGTGAAGCGGTCCATGAAGTGCGCCCGGCGCAGGGTGTACTCCTGGGTGCCCAGCGTCTCGATCACCAGCGTCGCCAGCATGCAGCCGACCTGGGCCGCCCGCTCGAGGCCGATGCCCCAGGACAGGCCCGAGAGGAAGCCCGCGCGGAACGCGTCGCCGACGCCCGTCGGGTCGACCTTCGCCTCCTCCTCCGCGCAGCCGACCTCGATCGGGTCCTCGCCGACCCGCTCGATCCGCACCCCGCGCGAGCCCAGGGTGGTGACGCGGCAGCCGACCTTGCCGAGGATCTCCTCGTCGGACCAGCCGGTCTTGGACTCGATGAGCCCCTTCTCGTACTCGTTGGAGAACAGGTACGTCGCGCCCTCCAGGAGGGTGCGGATGTCGTCGCCGGACATCCGGGCGATCTGCTGCGAGAAGTCCGCGGCGAACGGGATGGAGCGGGTCCTGCACTCCTCGGTGTGCCGCAGCATCGCCTCAGGGTCGTCCGCGCCGATCAGCACCAGGTCGAGGCCGCCGACCCGGTCCGCCACCTTCTTGAGCTCGATCAGCCGGGCCTCGCTCATCGCGCCGGTGTAGAACGAGCCGATCTGGTTGTGGTCGCGGTCCGTGGTGCAGACGAAGCGGGCCGTGTGCAGGACCTCGGAGATCCGGACGGAGCCGGTGTCCACGCCGTGGCGGTCGAGCCAGGCGCGGTACTCGTCGAAGTCGGAGCCGGCCGCGCCGACCAGGATCGGCCCGGCGCCCAGCTGCCCCATGCCGAAGCAGATGTTCGCGGCGACACCGCCTCTGCGCACGTCGAGGTTGTCGACGAGGAAGGAGAGGGAGACCGTGTGCAGCTGGTCCGCGACCAGCTGGTCGGCGAAGCGGCCGGGGAAGGTCATGAGGTGGTCGGTGGCGATGGAGCCGGTGACAGCGATTCGCACGGAGGACACTCCTGTGGCGGGGTGGCGTTGACAGTTCACGCTACCGGGTCGCGCGCCCGCTCCTGAAGTGCGGAAACTACCCGATAGTAGGTCTTTTTCAGTGGACTCCCTGGTGCGTACGGTGCGGATATGACGAAGCACATCGCCCACGGCGAGCCGCGAGAGTCCGAGATCAGCCTGGCCCAGCTGCGCGGGGACTGCGCGCGGATGGCGCCCCACTGGGTCGTCCCGGCCGCCGACGCTCCCGTGCCCGTGCCACCGTCCCTCATCCATGGCGTCGTCGTGCCCGCCGCGTCCGCGCGTCTGGTCGACGCCATGTCCGAGTACGGCGACTGATCCGAGTACGGCGACTGAGGAGAGTCACCGGCGCACAAGGGCTCACCCGAGCTCGTGAAAGCTCACCGGCGCGAAGTGGGAACCGCGCGCTCCCCTGCTCCGTCCCACCCGTGCCCCCTGTAAAAGGGGTCACGAGACAAGGAGCGATGCGGTGAGCAGCACGGAGAACACGCACGACAGCACCCGCCGCCGGCGTTCCCCGCTCGCCGTCGCCTCTGTGGCGGCGGCGGTGCTGGTCGCCGGCGGCGGAGGCGCGTACTTCGCGACGTCCGCCTCCAGCGGCGAAGGACCCGGCGCGGACGCCAAGCGCGGCGCGAGCGACGACCGCAACCCGCCCCTGCTCGCTCTCGACGGACGCACGGAGAGCGGCCGGGGCAGCATCGCGCCGGGCGAGCCCGACCCGAACGGCGGCGGCGCCGTGTACGTGGCCAAGGGCGAGCTGCCCGAGGGGCCCGACGAGGCGTCCGTCCATCAGGCGAAGGGCGCGGTCACCGAGGCCGAGGTGGTCCGGCTGGCGAAGGCGCTCGGCATCGAGGGCACTCCGCGGCTGGTCGGCCCCGCCTGGAAGATCGGCGCGGACAAGGACGGCGCGGCCCCGCTGCTTCAGGTGAACAAGGAGGCCCCGGGCACCTGGACGTTCGCCCAGTTCGGCGCGGGCCCCAAGGGCGACGACTGTCTGAAGGGCAAGTCCTGCCCGAACGGCGGGGCTCAGCCGGGCGCCTCCGGCGGGACCGCGCCGCAGGGCGGGAGCGACGACGTCCCGCCCGTGAGCGAGGAGGCCGCGAAGAAGGCCGCCGCCCCCGTGCTCGAGGCGCTCGGCCAGGGCGACGCCAAGGTGAGCGCCCGTCAGGTGATGGGCGCGGTACGGGTGGTCAACGCCGAGCCGGTGGTCGGCGGGCTCCCGACGTACGGCTGGACGACCGGCGTCCAGGTCGGCGCGGACGGTCAGGTGGTCGGCGGCAGCGGCCAGTTGAAGAAGCCCGAGAAGACCCATGAGTACCCGGTGGTCTCCGCCGACGAGGCGCTGAAGCAGCTCAACAAGGCGAGCGAGGACAGCGGCCCGATCGGGATCGGCGGCTGCGCCACGTCGGTGCCCGCGGAGGGCGAGCAGAAGCCGGACGAGCAGAAGCCGGCGGCCCCCTGCGAGCCGAAGAGCGGCTCGGCCCAGCCGGAGCGGCTGACGGTCGGCAAGGCCGTCTTCGGACTGGCCGCGCAGTACGTGGACGGGCGCCAGGCGCTCGTGCCGTCGTGGCTGTTCGAAGTGGAGTCGAAGGACGGCGCCCAGCCGTTCACGATCACGCATCCGGCCGTCGACCCGAAGTTCCTGAAGGAGACGACTCCCCCGTCGAAGGACATCACGCCGACCGAGCCGCCCAAGGACCCGGCGGTCCCGGCCAACCTGAGCGTCACGTCGTACAGCGCGGACGGCAGGACGCTGAGCCTGACGTTCTGGGGCGGGGTGTGCAGCGGCTACAAGGCGACGGCGGACGAGAGCGGCGACCAGGTGAAGGTGACGATCACCGAGCAGAACCCGGATCCGGAGCGGGTCTGCATCGCCATCGCCAAGGAGCTGACGGAGAAGGTCACGCTGGACAAGCCGCTGGGCGACCGGAAGGTCGTGGACGCCCAGACGGGCAAGGCGGTGCCGCTGAAGCGGTAGCGCGACGGCGGTGGCGTACGCCGGCCTCGGCCGCGTACGCGACCGCGGTGGCCGCACGCTGCCTCGGCGAGGCGTTCAGCCGCGGCGGCGTACGACGAAGGCGGCGGTCCCGGGTGGGGGACCGCCGCCTTTCGGCTTGTCGGCGCGGCTGCCTCAGCTGAAGGAGTCGCCGCAGGCGCAGGAGCCCGTGGCATTGGGGTTGTCGATCGTGAAGCCCTGCTTCTCGATCGTGTCCACGAAGTCGATCGAGGCGCCGCCCAGATACGGAGCGCTCATGCGGTCGGTGACGACCTTGACGCCGTCGAAGTCCTTGACGACGTCTCCGTCGAGCGAGCGCTCGTCGAAGAACAGCTGGTAGCGCAGGCCGGAGCAGCCACCGGGCTGAACGGCGACGCGCAGCGCCAGGTCGTCCCGGCCTTCCTGGTCCAGCAGGGCCTTGACCTTGGCCGCGGCGGCGTCGGACAGGAGGATGCCGTCGCTCACGGTGGTGGTCTCGTCCGATACGGACATCTGCTTCTCTCCCGGGTTGTACGGAGACTGCTTGCCGACGGTTGCAACCGGCGTGGCCGCGGATTCATTCCGGGGCCGAGGGCATGTCGTTCCCCTTCATGCTCGCACACCGGCCGAGGAGGGGCGCCGGCCTGTGGACGGGGGGTGCGTCACATAGACGCTATGGCCATCGTCAAATAGACGAGAAGCAGTTATGATAGATAGCGTCAAATAGACGAGAAGACCCTCTGTCAGACGAAGAAAGGGTGCGTGTCGTGACCACCGCCCAAGCCCGCCCCGAGCTCGACGTCCAGCCGACGCCGCTCGCCCTGCTGCTGCTCGGCCGCGAAGCCGACCCGAGGAGCGAGCGCGGCGTGGAGTGCCCCGGGGACCTGCCGTCCCCCTCCGACCCGGACCTGGTGGAGCGCGCCCGCGCGGCCAAGGAGAAGCTCGGCGACAAGGTCTTCGTCCTCGGCCACCACTACCAGCGCGACGAGGTCATCCAGTTCGCGGACGTGACCGGGGACAGCTTCAAGCTGGCCAAGGACGCGGCGGCGAAGCCGGGGGCCGAGTACATCGTCTTCTGCGGCGTGCACTTCATGGCCGAGTCCGCGGACATCCTCACCTCCGACGACCAGAAGGTCGTGCTGCCCGACCTGGCGGCCGGCTGCTCGATGGCCGACATGGCCACGGCGGAGCAGGTGGCGGAGTGCTGGGACGTGCTGACCGACGCCGGCATAGCCGAGCAGGTCGTGCCCGTCTCGTACATGAACTCCTCCGCCGACATCAAGGCCTTCACCGGCAAGCACGGCGGCACGATCTGCACCTCCTCCAACGCCAAGCGCGCCCTGGACTGGGCCTTCGAGCAGGGCGAGAAGGTGCTCTTCCTGCCCGACCAGCACCTGGGGCGCAACACCGCGGTGCGGGACATGGGCATGTCGCTCGAGGACTGCGTGGTCTACAACCCGCACCGGCCGGGCGGCGGCCTGACCGTCGAGCAGCTGCGCGCGGCGAAGATGATCCTGTGGCGCGGGCACTGCTCGGTGCACGGCCGCTTCTCGCTGGACTCGGTCGAGGACGTACGGGCGCGGATCCCGGGCGTCAACGTCCTGGTGCACCCGGAGTGCAAGCACGAGGTCGTGGCGGCGGCGGACTACGTCGGCTCGACGGAGTACATCATCAAGACCCTGGAGGCGGCGCCGGCCGGCTCGAAGTGGGCGATCGGCACGGAGCTCAACCTGGTACGCCGGGTGGCGAACGCGCACCCCGACAAGGAGGTCGTCTTCCTCGACAAGACGGTCTGCTTCTGCTCCACGATGAACCGGATCGACCTGCCGCACCTGGTGTGGACGCTGGAGTCGCTGGCGGAGGGGAACCTCGTCAACCAGATCCAGGTCGACAAGGAGACCGAGAGCTTCGCGAAGCTGGCGCTCGAGCGGATGCTGGCGCTGCCGTAGCGGTAACCGTCAGCGGCTTAGTCAGCGGCCTATAGCGAGCCGCTAGCCATCAGTAAGGGGCGCCCGCCATAGCGGGCGCCCCTTACTGCTTTCAGCCGCGCGGCGGGCTCCAGGGAGCCGGCCCGCGATCCGGTCACTCCACCCTTGGACGGACCAGGCCGGACTCGTACGCCGTGACCACGAGCTGGGCGCGGTCCCGCGCTCCGAGCTTGCCCATCGCCCTGTTCACATGCGTCTTCACCGTCAGCGGGCTGACCTCCAGCCGCTCGGCGATCTCGTCGTTGGAGTGGCCGCCGGCGACCAGGACGAGGACCTCGCGCTCCCGGACGGTGAGCGCGGCGAGCCGCTCGGAGTACTCCCGGGACTCCTCCCCGTCCTCCGAGGCGCCGCCCTGGGCGAGGAACTGGGCGATCAGGCCCTTGGTCGCGACCGGCGAGAGCAGCGCGTCGCCCGCGGCGGCGATGCGGATGGCGCTGAGCAGCTCGTCCGGCTCCGCGCCCTTGCCGAGGAACCCGGACGCTCCGGCCCGCAGGGACTGCACGACGTACTCGTCCACCTCGAAGGTGGTGAGCATGACGACGTGCACATCGGCGAGTTCCGGGTCCGCGCTGATCAGGCGGGTGGCGGCGAGCCCGTCCGTGCCGGGCATGCGGATGTCCATCAGGACGACGTCGGGGCGGGCGGAGCGGGCCAGGGCGACCGCCTCGGCGCCGTCCGCGGCCTCTCCCACGACCTTCATGTCCGGCTCGGAGTCCACCAGGATCCGGAACGCGCTGCGCAGCAGCGCCTGGTCGTCGGCGAGCAACACCTTGATCGTCATCGATCCTCCCCCGTGCGTGCGTCGAGGGGCAGTATCGCCTGCACGCGGAAGCCGCCCCCGAAGCGGGGGCCGGTGGAGAGGGCGCCGCCGAGGGCGCTGACGCGCTCGCGCATGCCGAGCAGGCCGTGGCCGCCGCCGCTGTCGTGGGCGAGGTCGTCGGCCAGGGTGCGCGAGCCCTTCGGGCCGCTGTCGCCGTTCGCTCCGGCTTCGGCGGCGCGGCTGGCGGCGGCGGCCTTGCCCGTATCGCTGGCCCGAGTGCCGTCGCTGGCCCGGGAGGCGTCGGTTCGGGTGCCGTCGCCGGTCCGGCTCGACGCGACGGCCTTGCTCGACGCGCTGGCCTTGCCGGACGCGCCCGCCCGGGACGCGGCGTCGGTCCGGGCGGCCTCGCTGGTCCTGCCGTACGCGCCCGTGCCGTTGTCCAGCACCGTGACCTCCAGCGTCGTACCCACCCGCACCACGCTCACCTCGGCCTTCGCGTCCGCTCCCGCGTGCTTCTGCACATTGGTCAGCGCCTCTTGGATGATCCGGTACGCCGCGAGGTCCACGCCCGCGGGCAGCCGTACGCCGTCGTCGGCACGGGCCACCTCGACCGGCAGGCCCGCCTGGCGGAAGGTGGTGACCAGATCCCCGAGGACCTCGAGGCCGGGGGCCGGTTCCGTGGGGGCCTCCGGGTCGCCGGACTGGCGCAGGAGGCCCACGGTGGCCCGCAGCTCGTTGAGCGCGGAGCGGCTGGCCTCGCGGACGTGGGCGAGGGCCTCCTTGGCCTGGTCGGGCCGCTTGTCCATGACATGGGCGGCGACTCCGGCCTGGACGTTGACCAGGGCGATGTGGTGGGCGACGACGTCGTGGAGGTCGCGGGCGATGCGCAGCCGCTCCTCGGCGACCCGGCGGCGGGCCTCCTCCTCGCGGGTGCGCTCGGCGCGTTCGGCCCGCTCCCGGATGGCGTCGATGAATGCGCGCCGGCTGCGTACGGCGTCGCCGGCGGCGCCGGCCATGCCGGTCCAGGCGAAGATGCCGAGGTTCTCCTGGGTGTACCAGGGGGTCGAGCCGAAGATCATCGCCGCGCCGGTCAGCACGGCCATCGTCAGCAGGCCGACCCGCCAGGTGGTGGGCCGGTCCGTGCGGGAGGCGACCGTGTAGAGCGCGATCACCGCGCTCATCGCGACCGGCGCGGCCGGGTCGCCCACGACGAGCTCGACGGCCGAGACCACGCCGGTGAAGACGAGTACGCCCATGGGTCTGCGGCGACGGAACACGAGCGCCCCGGCGACCAGCGTCATGAGCAGGATGCTGCGCAGCTCGGGGGTGCGGCTGCCGAAGGTCGGGCCGTGCGGGCCGTTCGGGTCGGCGAAGGAGCCGGTGACCATGCAGGCGAGCGCGCCCAGGGCGAGGGCGCCGTCGAATGCCAGCGGATGCGCGCGGAGCCAGTGCTGGGTCCGGGCGAGCCCGGTGGCGAGTGAGGTCACGTCGAGCAACGGTACGGCGTGGTGGGGCGGGGAAGAACGCGGTGTTGCGGCTAACCTGCACCTCCGCCGCACCCCCTGGGGCTCCGCCCCAGACCCCGCGCCTCAAGCGCCGGCGGGGCTGAGTGTGGACACCGTGAGGCTCGAGCGCGCGCTGACCCCCCGTGCAGAGACTGTTGGAGTGCAGGGGGGAGTCAGCCAGGGATGAGTCCGTCGTCGCCGAGCAGTTCCCGTACGTCCTCGAGCGTCGCCTCCGGACTGGGAAGAATCAGCTCGGACGGCTCCAGCGACGCGTCCGGCAGGGGCTCGCCGAGGTCGCGGACGCGGTCCAGGAGAGCGTGCAGGGTCCGGCGGAAGCCCGGTCCGTCCCCGCTCTCCATCTCGGCCAGCAGCTCGTTGTCGAGCTTGTTGAGTTCAGCGAAGTGGCTGTCCGCCAGCTCCAGCTGACCCTCCCCCATGATCCGTACGATCATGACGAGTCCCTACTGCTTGTCACTGCTTGTCGAACTTCGGCGTGCTGCTCTGCTGCTGGGCTCCGTTCTGCTGGCCCGCGCCGCCTTCGATCGCCTGCTGCTGCGCGCTCGAGCCGCCCGCGAGCTCCGCCTTCATGCGCTGGAGCTCCAGCTCTACATCCGTACCACCGGAGATGCGGTCCAGCTCGGCGGCGATGTCGTCCTTCGCCATCCCGGACGGGTCGTCCAGGGCGCCGGACGCCAGCAGCTCGTCGATCGCGCCGGCTCGGGCCTGCAGCTGCGCGGTCTTGTCCTCGGCCCGCTGGATCGCCAGGCCGACGTCGCCCATCTCCTCGGAGATGCCGGAGAAGGCCTCGCCGATCCGGGTCTGCGCCTGGGCCGCGGTGTAGGTGGCCTTGATCGTCTCCTTCTTCGTGCGGAAGGCGTCGACCTTGGCCTGCAGACGCTGCGCCGCGAGGGTGAGCTTCTCCTCCTCGCCCTGCAGGGTGGTGTGCTGCGTCTCCAGGTCGCTGACCTGCTGCTGGAGCGCGGCACGGCGGGAGAGCGCCTCGCGCGCCAGGTCCTCGCGGCCGAGCGCCAGCGCCTTGCGGCCCTGGTCCTCGAGCTTGGCGGACTGCCCCTGCAGCTGGTTCAGCTGCAGCTCGAGACGCTTGCGGGAGGTCGCGACGTCGGCGACGCCGCGGCGCACCTTCTGAAGCAGCTCCAGCTGCTTCTGGTACGAGTAATCGAGGGTCTCGCGCGGATCCTCGGCCCGGTCAAGGGCCTTGTTTGCCTTCGCGCGGAAGATCATCCCCATACGCTTCATGACACCGCTCATGGGCTTCGCGCGCCCCCTTCTGACGGACTCAGCTTCAGCACTCCAACAGAACCCACAGTACGGGCCCTGCATCCATTACCGCACTGTTCGAGCGCGGATGCGCTCATCCCCAAGGACGACTGCCCGCGGCCCCGATCCGGCGCAAGGAGTAGGTGACGGTCGGGGAAACCGAGGGCGACGTCCGCTCTGTCCGGCTTGGGGCCGGCTTCTGTCCCCTGAAGACGCCCGCCGTTGCGGGATCGTTCCCGAGGGGGGTGGGGTCCGCACGTTCCACCCCGTACCCTTGGGCTTTGTGTTCCGTAGCCGTTCCAAGGAAGAGAAGGTCCCCACCGACAAGGTGACGCCGGACCTCTCCAAGCAGCCCCGCGACCCCGAGGCCCCCAAGGGCCGCCCCACGCCCAAGCGCAGTGAGGCACAGGGCCAGCGCCGCCGTGCCTCCTCCGGCGCGCCGGCCGACCGCAAGGAGGCGATGAAGCGCCAGCGGGAGGTCCGCCGGGCCGATCTGGCCCGTCAGCGCGAGGCTCTCGCCAGCGGCGACGAGCGCTATCTGCCTGCGCGCGACAAGGGGCCGGTCCGTCGCTTCGTCCGCGACTTCGTCGACTCGCGCTTCTGCATCGCCGAGTTCTTCCTGCCGCTGGCCGTGATCATCCTCGTGCTCAGCATGGTCCGGGTGAACAACCTCCAGAACATCGCGCTGCTGCTCTGGCTCGGCGTCATCGTCATGATCGTGATCGACTCGATCGGTCTGGCGATGCGCCTGAAGAAGCAGCTCCGCGAGCGCTTCCCGAACGAGCCCAAGCGCGGCGCGGTCGCCTACGGCCTGATGCGCACGCTCCAGATGCGCCGGCTGCGTCTGCCCAAGCCGCAGGTCAAGCGCGGAGAGCGGCCCTGAGCACGACCGTCTCCGGCTTCGGAGGCGCGTCTGCCACCTGGCTGGCCGGGCTCGGCGCCCTGCGCAACACGGTCCGCCAGGAACTGGTCGCCCGACAGATCGACGAGCAGATATCCGCCCGCTACCCCGTGGGGCAGCGGCTGCGGGTCCTCGACGTCGGCATGGGCCAGGGCACCCAGGCGCTGCGCCTGGCGCGGGCCGGGCACACCGTGACCGGTCTCGAGGCCGATCCGGCGATGCTCAAGGCCGCCCGCGAGTCGCTGGCGACCGAGCCCGCCGGGATCCGCGAGCGGGTGCGGCTGATCGAGGGGGACGGCCGGGAGACCGGCGTGCACTTCCTGCCGGGCAGCTTCGACGTGGTGCTCTGCCACGGGGTGCTGATGTACATCGAGGAGCCGGACGCGCTCCTCGCCGGCCTGGCCCGGGTGCTGGCGCCCGGCGGGCTGCTCTCCCTTCTCGTACGGAACGCGGACGCCCTGGCCATGCGGCCGGGGCTGGCCGGGGACTGGCCGGCCACGCTGGCGGCCTTCGACACGGACACGTACACCAACCGGCTCGGTCTTTCGGTGCGCGCGGACCGGCTGGAGGCGCTGACGGCGACGCTGGCGGGGATCGCCGCTCCGCTGCACGCCTGGTACGGGGTGCGGGTCTTCACCGACAACGTCCCGGGCGACGCCGAACTGCCGGCCGCCCAGGAGCTGGAGCAGCTGCTCGCGGCGGAGGACCGGGCGGGGCGGACGGATCCGTACCGCGCGGCGGCGGCGCTGCTGCATCTGTGCGGCGTACGCGGTTGATGCGCGTACGCGGCTGATGCGGCGTACGCGGCCGAGCTGTACGCGCCGCCGCACGTCGCCGCCGTACGTACCGGAACCCGCGCGAAACTGACCGGAAAACGATCAGGTGAACGAAGGGTTCCGGCGTCCTCACCTGTGTGACTGACGTGAGCACCGCGCCATCCGCGGAGAAGACCCCCAAGCTCCCCGCCGTCGAGACGTGGCGGGCTCTGTACCGGCACTTCCGGCCCCACCGCTGGGTCATCGCGCTCGGCGCCGTCTTCGCGCTCATCGGCACCCTCAGCGGGCTGGTCCAGCCCATCGCCGCGAAGGTGCTGGTCGACCGGCTCGGCACGGACGAGTCGATCACCGGGATCCTGGTGATGCTCGTACTGCTGGTCCTGGTCGGCACGGCGATCCAGTCGGTCGGCGCGTACATCCTGGAGCGCACCGCCGAGTCGGTCGTGCTCGCCGCCCGCCGCACGCTCATCGGGCGGCTGCTGCGGCTGCGGCTGCCGGAGGTGGAGCGGACCCAGCCCGGCGACCTGATGTCGCGGATCACCTCCGACACGACGCTGCTGCGCGCGGTCACCACGCAGTCGATCGTGTCCGCGGCGACGGGCGGGGTCGGCTTCCTCGCGACGATCGTGATGATGGGGCTGATGGACCCGGTCCTGCTGGGCGTGACGCTCGGCGTGATCGTGCTGATCGGCGGGTCCTTCGCCCTGGTGATGCCGAAGATCTCCCAGGCCACGCAGCGCGCCCAGGAGGCGGTCGGCGAGATCTCGACGGTGCTGGAGCGGGTCTTCGGCGCGTTCCGGACGGTCAAGGCGTCGGGCGCGGAGGAGCGCGAGACCGCGGTCGTCGAGAAGGCGGCGCAGGAGGCGTGGCGGCACGGCGTACGGTCCGCGAAGTGGCAGGCGGTCGCGTGGACTTCCACCGGTCTGGCGATCCAGGTGTCGTTCCTGGCGGTGCTGGGGATCGGCGGCGCACGGGTCTCGTCGGGGGCCATCTCGGTCTCGACGCTGGTCGCGTTCCTGCTCTACCTCTTCTACCTGATCGAGCCGATCTCGGAGCTGGTCGAGGCGGCGACGCAGTACCAGGTGGGCTCGGCGGCCATCGCACGGCTCGCGGAGGCGGAGAAGCTGGAGACGGAGCCGGAGGAGACGCACGCCGGTCGGGAGACGAAGGCCGGCGCGCGGGGGCCGGCCGCGGCGACGGGCCAGGGGCCCGCTTCGGTGGTCTTCGAGGATGTGGCCTTCCGGTACCGGGACGATCTTCCGTACGTCCATCACGGCGTCTCCTTCGAGGCGTCCGGGCCCGGGATGACCGCGTTCGTGGGGCCGTCGGGCGCCGGAAAGACGACGGTCTTCGGGCTGGTCGAGCGCTTCTACGAGGCGAGCGGCGGGCGGGTCCTGGTCGACGGCAAGGACGTGCGGGACTGGCCGCTGGCCGAGCTGCGCGCCTCGATCGGCTATGTGGAGCAGGACGCTCCGGTGCTGGCGGGGACGCTGCGCGAGAACCTGGTCTTCGCCGCTCCGCAGGCGGGCGAGGAGGACATCCGGGACGTGCTCGTGCGGACGAAGCTCGACGCCCTGGTCGACCGGCTGCCGGACGGGCTCGAGACGGTCGTCGGGCATCGCGGCTCCAAGCTCTCGGGCGGCGAGCGGCAGCGGGTGGCCATCGCGCGGGCGCTGCTGCGCCGGCCTCGGCTGCTCCTGCTGGACGAGGCGACCTCGCAGCTGGACGCGGTCAACGAGATGGCGCTGCGGGACGTGGTCGCGGAGGTGTCGCGCGAGGTGACCGTGCTGGTGGTGGCGCACCGGCTGTCGACGGTGACGCTGGCGGACCGGATCGTGGTGATGGACGGCGGGAAGGTGCGGGCGGTGGGCACGCACGGGGAGCTGGTGGCGTCGGATCCGCTGTACGGGGAGCTGGCGGCGACTCAGTTCCTGGCGTCGGCGCCCTCATTGGATGCCTCACCTTCACCGGCCTCCTGAACTGGGCGCTCTGGCGGCGCCGTGACCGCCGGTCGTCGCCGCTCGTCGCCCCCTGATTGGGGGCCTCTGGGAGGCCGGGCGGCGGGGCGGCGGAGACACTGCGGGCATGGACGCATTCCGTGCGTGTGCGCGTGCGCGTGCTCGATGTGCTGCTTGGGCGGTACGGGCTCGGGCTGCGCGGGCTGGGGCGGTGCGGGCTGGGGCGGTGCGGGCTCGGGCTGCGCGGGCTGGGGCTGTACGTGCTCGGGTCGTGCGTGCTCGGGCTGTACGTGCTCGGCGTGCCGCCGTCGCCGTCGCGGCCGGCTGTTTCGCGCTGGGCGCCCTCGTCGGGGGCTGTTCGCAGAGCACGGGCTCCAGCCGCGAGTCCTCGACGCAGGCGGCGGCGCGTCTGGTCGACAACGACCTCCAGACGGACTTCCAGACGGTGATCGGCAACGTACTGCCGTCGGTCGTCCAGATCGAGGCGGCGGACGCCGTGGGCTCGGGCATCGTCTACGACGCCAAGGGCCATGTGGTCACCAACGCGCATGTGGTCGGCGAGGAGAAGGGCCAGACCTACCGGGTCACGACGGCGACGGGCGAGCGGCCGCTGACGGCGAAGCTCGTCTTCGCCCTCCCCGAGCAGGACGTGGCCGTCATCAAGCTGGACAAGGCTCCGGCGGGGCTGCAGCCCGCGAAGTTCGGCGACTCCTCGAAGGTGGAGATCGGCCAAATCGTGCTGGCGATGGGCTCCCCGCTGGGGCTGTCCAGCAGCGTCACCCAGGGCATCGTCTCGGCGGTCGGCCGCACGGTGAGCGAGGGTCCGCAGGCCGAGGGACCGGGCACGACGATCGCCAACATGGTGCAGACGTCCGCGGCGATCAACCCCGGGAACAGCGGGGGCGCGCTGGTCAACCTGGACGGCGAGGTGATCGGGATCCCCACGCTGGCGGCGGACCCCGGGATGGGCGACGGCCCGGCGCCGGGGATCGGGTTCGCGGTCCCCGCGTCGACGGTGCAGGCGATCGCCGACCAGATCGTGCGGACCGGCAAGGTCGCGCACTCCGGGCGGGCGGGCCTGGGCGTCACGGGGCGCACGGTGCTCGACGACGACTACCAGCCGTCGGGGGTCGCGGTGGTCGAGGTCGAGGAGGGGGGCCCGGCGGACAAGGCGGGCCTGCGGGCCGGGGACATCCTCACGCGGCTGGACGAGGAGGAGATCACGACGATCGCGTCGCTGGCGGAGGCGCTGGGGGTTGAGAGGCCGGGGGCGAGGGTGGAGATGGGGTATTTGCGGGCGGGGGTGGCGAGGGCGGCGCAGGTGAGGGTGGGGGAGGTCTGAGGGGGTGGGGCGCGGATGCCTGCGGCGGGCTTTCCGGGGCTCGGCCCCCGGGGCCTCCGCGCCTCAATCGCCGGCGGGGCTTGATGTGCGGGCCCATGCCGGGGCTCCGCCCCGAACGCCGGGAGGGCTGGTCCGGCGGGGCTGAAATTGGCCGCCCGAGCGCCGACTGAGCCGGTCCGGCCTGAATTTGGCCACCCCGGACACCGACGGAGCCGGTCCCGCGAGGCTGAGAATGCCCGCCCGAGCCGGTCCGGCGCGGGTGAGAATGCCCGCCGCGCTGGGCGCGGCAGCCCCGCCGGCGCGTGGCCGGCGGGGCCGCCGTCGGTCTTTGTCAGCCGTTGGCGTGGAGGCTCATCGGGCCGTAGATCTTGGCGCCGTCCTCGGAGAGGGTCGCCTGGTCCGCGCCGCCCTCGAGGAGGTCCTTCCAGTACTCGCCGATCCAGGACTCCGCGTCCCCCTGCGTCGTGAACTCCTCAGGCTGCACCGAGGGCTGGACCTCCGTTCCGTCGGACTTCTCGAACCGCCACGTCCATGCCATGTCCGCCTCCCAGGTCCCACCAGCTGATCTGTTTGCTGCCCGCAGCGTAGCCGGGCGCGCACGGCGCGCGGCGACGCGGGAGGATCAGGAGCGTGGAACTCACTCTGCTCGGCACCGGCGCGCCCGCCGGACTCCCCCGGACCGACTGCCCGTGCGCCGTGTGCGCCGCCGCCCGCGGACCCCAAGCGCGGGCCGCGACCGCGCTGCTCGTGGACGGGGCGCTGCTGCTCGACCTCACTCCGGGCGCCGCGCTCGCGGCCGCGCGGGCCGGGCACTCGCTCGTCGGCGTACGGCAGGTACTGCTCACGCACCCGCACAACGGTCCCGCCGTCGATCTGCCCGCCGGGCTGCCGACGGCGGGGCGGGTTCCGGACGGGCGGGAGCTGACGCTGATCAGCGGGCACCGGGTGCGGGCCGTGCCGATGGACCACCCCGGCACCGGGTACGAGGTGACCTCCCTTGAGGGCGAGCGTCTCCTCTACCTCCCGCCCGCCGGCGCCCCCGCCGGGCTCGCCGAGGGGACGGCCCCGTACGACATGGTGGTCGCCGACGTCGTCGGCCGGCCCGACGCCGTGGCCCGGCTGCGCGCCGTCGGCGCGATCGGGCCCACGACCGACGTCGTCGCCGTCCACATCGACCACGACGTGCCCGGCGGCGCCGAGCTGGACCGCCGCCTCGCCGCAGGGGGCGCGCGGACCGTGCCGGACGGCACGACGCTGTACATCGGCGAGTACTCCGACGTCCCCGACGTGCCCCGCCGCACCCTGGTCACCGGCGGCGCGCGCTCGGGCAAGTCGCTGGAGGCCGAGCGGCGCCTGGAGTCCTTCCCCGAGGTGCTGTACGTCGCCACCGGCGGCGCCCGGGACGGCGACGCCGAGTGGGCCGCCCGGGTCTCCCTGCACCGCGAGCGCCGTCCGGGAAGCTGGCGTACCGCCGAGACCTGCGAGCTGGCGCCGCTGCTCGCCGAGGACGGCCCGCCGATGCTCGTCGACTGCCTCTCCCTCTGGCTCACCGACGCGATGGACCGGGTCGGCGCGTGGGACGACGACAAGTGGGCCGGCGACGGAGAGCGCGCGCTGCGCGAGCGGGTCGCCGAGCTCGTCGGGGCCGTGCGCGAGACCCGGCGCACGGTCGTCGCCGTGACCAACGAGGTCGGCGGCGGGGTCGTGCCCGCCACCGCCTCCGGCCGGCGCTTCCGCGACGAACTGGGCCGTCTGAACGCCGCCTTCGCCGCCGAGTGCGAGCAGGTCGTCGTGGTGATCGCGGGCCAGGCGCTCGTCCTGCGCGGCTGACGTCGACGCCGTGCCGGTACTGTTCGGCGAATGAGCAGGCTGAATCTCGATGACTTCTCCGATCTGATCGAGCGCCCCGACAGCGGCATGCGGCGTGACGCCGAGGAACGCCGGGAGCGGCTGATCGTTCCGCCCGGCTCTCTCGGCCGTCTCGACGAGTTGGGCGAGTGGCTCTCGGCCGCGCAGGCCCGGGTGCCGGTCAAGGCCGTCGACCAGCCGCGCGTCGTGCTGTTCGCCGGCGACCACGGGGTGGCCGAACTGGGCGTCTCCGGCCGGGAGTCCGGCTCCGCGCACCAGCTGGTGCGGGCCGTGCTGGACGGCGCGAGCCCGGTCGCCGTGCTCGCCCGCCGCATGGGCGTGCCGGTGCGGGTCGTCGACGCGGGGCTGGACTGCGACCCGGAGCTGCTGCCCGAGGACGTCGTACGGCGCCGGGTGCGGCGCGGCAGCGGCCGTATCGACGTCCAGGACGCCCTGACGGTCGAGGAGACCGAGGCGGCCGTGCGCCTCGGCATGGCCGTCGCCGACGAGGAGGCCGACTCGGGGACCGACCTGGTCGTCCTCGGCGATCTGAGCGTCGGCGGCACGACCTGCGCGGCGACCCTGATCGCCGCTCTGTGCGGCACGGACGCCTCGGTGGTGACCGGCCGCGGCGGCGCGGGCATCGACGATCTGGCCTGGATGCGCAAGTGCGCGGCGATCCGGGACGCGCTGCGCCGGGCCCGGCCGGTGCTCGGCGACCAGCTGGAGCTGCTGGCGGCGGTGGGCGGCGCGGACCTGGCGGCGATGACCGGGTTCCTGCTGCAGAGCGCGGTGCGGCGGATGCCGGTGATCCTCGACGGGGTCGTGTCGGCGGCGTGTGCGCTGGTGGGACAGCGTGCGGCGTTCCGCGCGCCGGACTGGTGGCTCGCGGGTCAGATCAGCGGCGAGCCGGCGCAGACGAAGGCGCTGGACCGCATGGCGCTCAACCCTCTGCTCGATCACGGCGTCACAGTGGGCGAAGGAACCGGGGCATTGCTCGCGCTCCCCCTCGTCCAGGCCTCGGCCGCACTGGCGGCTGAACTGCCGGAGCGCCCGGAGCGTACAGAGGACACGGAGCCGGTGGAGAGCGACACGGACTGAAGCGCCGGTGCGGCCGCCATTGACCAGGCGGCCGCACCGACGCCCGTTGTGATGCGCGATGCCCCATATCATCGCGTTTCATGGGAGAGGTCCGTTTTTCCACGGAAGAGACAAGCCGGGGA